>JASFOC010000435.1:0-3241 GCA_050116715.1 Gammaproteobacteria bacterium | reverse complement strand
TGCAATATTACCTGCTGCCACGTGCGCTGCTGACTGCTATCGAGCGCTTTGCCGCGACCCGGAACGTCCAGGATGTCTCGACGGCGGCGCGCGATGTCTGCGACTCGGAAGGCGAGCGGATGGAGTCCGAGCTTTCCATCATCCGTTACATTGCCTGGGCGATTCCCTCGGTAGGCTTTATCGGAACGGTGCGTGGCATCGGCGATGCCCTGGGGCAGGCGCACCGTGCCGTCGAGGGTGATATCACCGGCGTTACTTCCAACCTGGGTGTGGCCTTCAACTCGACCTTCATCGCGCTGGTCATCAGTATCGTGCTGATGTTCTTTATTCACCAGCTGCAGCTGATGCAGGAACGCCTGGTGCTCGACAGTGAACGCTATGTCGATCACTGGCTGATCCGGCGCCTGCGCAGCTGACAGCCGTGTCGCCTGGCCGGGCAAGATGAAGCGCCGTCCCGTTTCCCCGTTCTCACTGTCGTTCCTCGACATCATGTTCTGCGGCTTCGGCGCCGTGGTGCTGCTGGTGCTCATCCTCAATACCGACACCGTGCGCGCCCGCAATGCCGTGTTTTCCGACCTGCGTTCCGAGGTGGTTCGCAGGGAGCAGGAAGTGATCGTCGGCCGCGAGCAGCTGGTGGCGGCGCGCAACAGCCTGGCCACGCTCGATAGCGAGCTGGCCACTACCCGTGGCGAAGCCGAGCGCATTATCGAGACCACCAGGACGCTTGAGGTCGAGGTGGCGCGGATGGAAAACGAGACGCTGGCAAGCAAGAGACATATCAACGAGTTGGCTTCAGATTTAAAGAGTCAGGATGAAGAAAAGGAACGGCTGGGTGCGCCCCGCCCGGAGGACCGGGACAGCGGCACCCGGGTGCGCAAGGTCCAGGGGGCCGGTGACCGCCAGTATCTGACCGGCCTGAAGATGGGCGGCAAGCGGGTGCTGATACTGGTGGATGTCTCGGCCAGCATGCTGGATGAGACCATCGTCAATGTCATCCGGCGGCGCAACATGGATACAAACAGCAAGCGCGATGCGCCAAAGTGGCAGCGTGCACTGAAAACCGCGGACTGGCTGGTCAGCAACCTGCCGTCGGCCGCAAGTTTCCAGCTGTACACCTTCAACACCCGCGCCGCTGCCGCCGTCAGTGGCACCGACGGCACCTGGCTGCAGGCGTCCAGCCGCAGTAACCTGGATGCGGCCGTCAGTGCCCTGGAGAAGACCGTACCGGGCGGGGGCACCAGCCTGTACCATGCGCTGGCCGTTGCCGGGAAGCTGTCACCGCCTCCGGACAATATCCTGCTGGTTACCGATGGCCTGCCGACGCAGGGCGGCAGCAAGCCCGGCGGGACCACGGTGTCCGCCGCGGAGCGGCTGAAACACTTTCAGGAGGCAGCCCGCGTGCTGCCGTCCGGCATCCCGGTGAATACCGTGCTGTTGCCGATGGAAGGCGATGCCTATGCTGCGGCGGCGTTCTGGAAACTCGCGCAGGATACCCGCGGTTCCTTCCTGACACCCGCGCGGGACTGGCCATGAGCCGGCGCAGCCGCCGCAGTATCGAGATCTTCAACCTGTCCTTCCTGGACGTGGTCTCCTGTGGCTTCGGTGCGATCATCCTGCTGCTGGTGATCGTCAAGGTCTCGGAGCCGCATGTGATCGAGCAGCTGGCAATCGACCTCAGCGGGCTGGTGGCGCAACTGGAAGCCGAACTGCACGAAATCCGCGGAGAGACCGTGGTGCTGAACCGCGAACTGCAGGCCCGACAGACGCAGCTTTCCGAGGAACGCGAAAAACTGGCGCGCCTGCAGGGCGACCTGTCGGCCATCCGCGGTCAGTACGCCACGACCCGCAACGAGTACGACACGCAGACCATTATCGAGCACCAGCTGACCACGGCGAAACAGGAACTGACTGAGGAGATGCGGCGCCTGCTGGGCAGCGGTTACCAGCGCAGGAAACTCACGGCCACTATCGGCGGCGTGCCGGTCGATAGCGAGTACATCATCTTTATTATCGATACCTCCGGTTCCATGCAGCAGAATGCCTGGCCGCTGGTGCTGAAGAAGGTGACCGAAGTGCTGGACATCTACCCGCAGGTCAAGGGTATCCAGGTGATGAATGACATGGGCGATTACATGTTCTCGCAGTACCAGGGCAAGTGGATACCCGACACGCCGGCGCGCCGCAAGTCCATCATCACGCGACTCTCCGGCTGGCAACCGTTTTCCAATTCCAGTCCGGTGGAGGGCATCGAGGCGGCCATCCGACGATTTCATGCGCAGGACAAGCGTATCAGCCTGTACGTGTTTGGCGATGATTTTGCGCGCGGATCGATCCAGGCCGTGGTCGACACAGTGGCAAAGCTCAATCGTGCCGACGAGTCCGGCAGGCGGCGCGTACGCATCCATACGGTGGGCTTCCCGGTGCTGTTCGACACGGGCAACGGCATTCCGATGAACGCGATGCGCTACGCGGCGTTGATGCGCAAGCTGGCGGAAACCAACGGCGGCAGTTTCGTCGGACTGAACAGCACCCGCTAGCTTGCCAGGATTGCGCTCGTCTGTTGCTGTGAGACAGCACCGGCATTAACCCGCAAGGCAAAACGACCTGACACGGCTGTTTTGCTGACGTTGCCGAGCAGGCAGACGGCACAAATTATCTGATTTTTCACTGCCGGCGGCATGCTCTGCTAGAATGCTCCGATTTCAGTTTTCAGGAAAATCTGCCGACCAGTTTAGAGCCCCCGGCAGGGGGTCAGTAAACCCCTCACCGTTAGGCGATGGATCAGCCTGTATGTGAATGATGTTCAACTGGACAACCTGTCAAAAGCATCGAGAGGTGTACCTTCTCCCGAGGGTGAAGGTCAGGATAAGGGGGTATGGATAAAGAGGGACTGTTTTATAGATGTGGCCCATTCTCCAGTCTTCTCCGGGCGCACCCGCAAAACGGGCATAAAGGAGAGGGAAGTATTAAGCGGCCGAATGGTCGATCGATCCGGCTTTTAGCCGAAACCCGAAGCCACCGGATTTCAGCCGGTGGAGCATATATATCGGCATAACAGGAATATCGCATGGTTACACTGGAATCAGCAAAAATCGGCATTATCGGGCTGGGCTACGTGGGACTGCCGCTGGCCATCGAATTCGGCAAGCGCTATCCGACCCTTGGCCTGGATATCAAGGTAAACCGTATCGACGAATTGCGCTCAGGCAGGGACAGTACCCGTGAAGTCACAGCGGAGGAG
>JASFOC010000434.1:0-3245 GCA_050116715.1 Gammaproteobacteria bacterium | reverse complement strand
GGTCTTCGATCTTGGTGACCACGCTGCTGAACTGCATGGTCTGACCCACCAGCGATGCGATGATATTGTCCTGGTCGTCATTGGAGAGGCAGAACAGCATGTCCGTCTCGTCCGGTGACAGTTCCTCCAGCACCGCCGGCCGGCTGCCGTCGCCGTGGATGAAGCCGCAGTCGAGGGTTTCCGACAGCCCGGAGATCTTGTCCTCGTCGGTATCGATAATGACCACATCGTGGCCCGCCTTCAGCAGTCGCTGCACCGTCATCACGGTCAGCGGACTTGCACCCACAAATATTGCTCGCATGATAATTAACCCCGCTTTCTTCCCAGCCAGGTGCGCGGATACAGCAGCACCAGAAAGGCAATCACCTCAACCCGGCCCATCAGCATGTCCATGCACAACACGGCCTTGAGTACCGGCTGCAGCGTTGCCGAGACCACCCCTGCCGACAGGCCGGCAGTCGCCAGGGCGGACACCACCTCGAACAGGGCATCGAGTGGTGCATGACCGTACACCAGAAATGCCGCCCACGACAGCACGATCACCAGCAGATAGGCCACCAGCAGCGAGACGACCGTATTGATCTCTGCAGGCTGCAGCGGTTCACCGTCCAGCGTTGCCGGAACCCGGGCAGTATGCGGTATGGCTGTCTTCTGCAGCAGCAGGCGCAGCAGGCTGAGCAGTATCATCAGCCGCATTACCTTCAGACCGCCTGCGGTTGAACCCAGTTCACCGCCGATGAACATCGAGACGATGAGCGTGAGTTTGCTGCCGGGATCGAGTTCCGCCAGCGGCAGGCTCGAAAACCCCGTTGTGGTCTGGGCCGAGATACCGGTCAGGGCCGCGTTGGCGAGGTTGTCTGCCAGCTGTTCCGGGTGTGCCAGTGACATGAAGCCGAACAGCGTGACAACGGTGATTGTGCACACCACGAGCAGGCCACGGAACTGCGGCTCGCGCAGCAGCGATGTGGCATGACGGTAGTAGCCGAGATAGTACCAGGAAAAGGAAATCGCACCGGCCAGCGACAGCAGCGTGATGAGTCCGCGCGCCGGCGCGGATGCGACCCCCGCCAGACTGGCATCGTGGTTGGCGAAGCCGCCGGTCGATACCGCGGTCATGGTGTACACGATTGCATCGAGCACGGACTCGCCCACCGCCAGCAACGCGCACACGCCAATGAGCGTGATCACCAGGTAGACCAGCGCAACACGCCGCACGTGCGCATATGTGCCGCCGGCGATATCGACGCGTTCGTCTGACCCGAGCCGCTTGGCCGCAATGCCCGGCTCCAGCAGCAAGGCCAGTACCAGCGCCAGCACGCCCAGTCCGCCGATCCACTGCAGCCAGGCACGCGCAAACAGGAAGCTGGCAGGCCGGCCCTCCACCCCGGGCAGTGTCGACAGGCCCGTCGTGGTAACCCCGGATACGGCTTCGAACAGGGCATCGATGAAGGGGATGCCATAGCCCATGATCGGAAACGACATGGCGCAGGCAGACAGCGCAAACACCAGGACGGTAATGACCAGGGCCTCGTTGCGCTGCATGTTCGCTGCAACCCGCTGCCGCGCCGTCAGGGCGCCGAACAGCGCAAACAGAAAAATGACGATGAGATAACGGAGTGCGACCCCGCTATTGCCACTGGCGCCGGCCACGACAGCAGGAACACAGGTCAGGGCGGCCAGCAGCAGGAATGCCTGGCCCAGATACCTGGATACGACGCGCAGGCGCACGGCAAAGTGCAGTCCGCGAATCGATTTCGAGTCCGGCATTCAACCGGCTCTCAGTGTATGCCAGCCGTCAGACCAGTCCCTTGACGGGCAACTGACTGCCGACCCGCTACAGGACAATCGCATGCGTTCAGCATACCCGCGATCTTGCAGTACGCATTGACAAATGACAATGACGCGATTACGCCGCACCGACATACTGGCAGATGTATCTGGCATTGTGAATCATGAGGCAGGCTGCCTGCTGCAAAAACTCATGATCAGTATAGCTGCACATGCCGGCCCGGCCATAACATCCCGCCGCACAGGTACAAAGCGGTACAGGAGACCATGCCAGCACTGACGAAAAGTTATCTGCAGACCGGACAGGTCGAGTGTCGAGACACACGGGGCAGGCGCGTGGCGTGTGCGGGTTCGGGCCAGGACGCGGCGCTCGGTAACGGCGTTGCCTGGCGGCCGGAAGGCCGCTTCCGCCTGCAGGATGGCTGCGTCCTCGACACGGCCACCGGACTGTACTGGCTGCGTGATGCCGGTTATGGCGAATTTCCAAGGACCTGGCAGGAAGGACTCGATTTCATCGCGCAAATGAATCATGAGCAGGTGCTGGGGAAGCGCGACTGGCGGCTGCCGAACCGGCGCGAGTTGCGTAGTCTCGTCAGTCACCAGACCAGTCGCCCGGCGCTGCCGCAGCAACATCCGTTCGAGAACCTGTTCCACGGCTGGTACTGGACATCGACCACTGCGGCTATCAGTCCGGCGCATGCCTGGTATGTGGATATGGGTGGCGGCCGCATGTTCTACGGTGGCAAGGACCAGTCGTTCATGGTCTGGCCAGTGCGCGGCTCCACCAGGCACTGGCTGCCGGTAACCGGGCAGCGTACCTGTTATGACGTAAATGGCGCACGCATCGACTGTGCCGGCAGCGGCCAGGACGGGGCCATCCAGGCAGGCCAGCCCTGGCCAGACGTGCGCTTCCGGGCAGGTGAGGATGGCATCGTCGACCGCCTGACCGGCCTGTGCTGGCAGCGCGGTGCGAACCTGGCAGAGGGTGAACTGCACTGGGAACAGGCGCTCGCCGGCATCGCGGCCCTCAACAGTTCCGGCGGCCCGGGCAACTGGCGCTTGCCGAATATCAATGAACTGGAAACACTGGTCGACTGCAGTCGCGCACGACCGGCACTGGCCGCAGCGGCGGATGTAGTCGCTTCACCGGGTACGGTCTACTGGTCCTCGACGACCAGCATGTATGAACCCGACTGGGCATGGGCCCTGTATCTGGAAAAGGGTGCGGTGGGGGTCGGACACAAGCAGCAGGCCCGCTTCAGTGCCTGGGCAGTGCGCACGGCTGCGGAGGACACCGGCGGTGTGTTGTAAGGTGTCACCTGCTGGCGCAGGATTAAACTATTTCTGCGCGGGCGGGTCAGTAATAGTATGCTAGCCAGGCCGATCATCCCCGGGACCCGGTCGCTGTTCCGGGTTGCGTTCCCGGGCCCTTCGCTGTACCGAAGCTGCCGCTGACA
>JASFOC010000433.1:0-3250 GCA_050116715.1 Gammaproteobacteria bacterium | reverse complement strand
CGTCCCTGGAGAAGAACCGGGCGGGTAGTTGAAGCGGTGCGTTGCGTTCATGTTGCCTGGACAGGTTGCGATAGCGAAGGCAGCAACCGGCAGAATCACCCGGGTAGTCGCCGCTGCAGGGCGGGAGAGAGTCACTCCCCCCGGCGGTCCCTCCGGGCAAGTATCTTTCCGGGCAAGACCGGAAACCCGCCGATACTCACCCTCCCCTGAAATCCCGGGAAGGTCGTAGCTGCCGTGCCAGCGCATTCGCGCCAGCCTTCTGGCCAGACACTTCGCTGGCATCGATTTGAAACAGACACCGCTCCCATACCAGTAAGACTGGCAATCCGCGCCGCTATGGCCTGTGCCAAAGATTGCCTGAAAGAACAAAGGACTCTGCATGCACCGTCAGGGGTTTTTACGCAGGGGTGGGGATGTTGTGTGCCTGACATTGACTGTCTGCTCCAGGGTGGGGAGAATTTCACTTGAATTGCGCGCAAAAAAATCGGTCTGCGGGCAGGGATGGGGATGGAAGAACAGGAAAATATGTGCGAGCAGTCGATTAAGGCAGTTTAGCTGCACGCAAGAAACATCCTGTCCTCCCAGACCCTGCGGCGAAATGTTATCCAGTTACCCCAAGCATCCGACCCAGTACCGCCCGGATATTGATGGCCTCCGTGCGGTGGCCGTGCTATCGGTGATCCTGTTTCATCTTGACGAGACCCTGGTTCCCGGTGGCTTTGTCGGAGTGGACGTCTTCTTCGTGATCTCGGGATACCTGATCACGTTGCATATTCTAAGGGATATGGACGCGGGGCGGTTCTCGCTGCTGGAGTTTTACCGGCGGCGGGTGAAACGCATTGCACCCGTTATGCTGGTGGTGGTTGCGGCGGTGTTGCTGGTGAGTATGGTTATCCTGAGGCCCGAGGACACGGATAATGTCGGGCGAACGGCCTTTGCAGCCCTGCTGTCCATGGCCAATGTCTATTTCTGGTTGTTCGAAGATTCCGATTATTTCGCACAGGCAAGCACCGAGCTGCCCTTGCTGCACCTGTGGAGCCTGGGGGTAGAGGAGCAGTTCTACATCTTCTGGCCGCTGATTCTGATGACAACCTATCAGGCCACCCGCGGGAGGCATTTCCTCGGCGTATTCTCGTTAGTGGCAGCGGGATCGTTTATATTGGGGCAGTTTCTTTTTCCGGCGCAGCCGTCCTTCGTCTACTACATGCTACCCACCCGGGCTGGTGAGCTGTTGCTGGGCGCATTGTCCGCCTACCTGGTGACCAAGAAGGGTGATCTGGTCGTTCCTGCCTGGTTGATCAGCCTGGCGGCAGTTTCCGGGATGCTCATGATTGCCGCTTCCATGGCGTTTCTGACTGAGGCGGTGGTGTTTCCAGGACTCTACGCCATACCACCAACCCTGGGAACGGCAGCCCTGATTTTGGCTGGACACTATGGCGACAGCCTGCCTGTGCGGATGATGACCTTCCGCCCATTGGTATTCGTCGGTTTGATCTCCTACTCGGCCTACCTGTGGCACTGGCCCTTGCTTGCCTTCTCCCGCTACGCGGGCATATCGATAGATCTGTCAACGGGGTCGGCCTTCTTCATGCTGACCTTGTTGTTGTCGACACTAACCTATTACTGGGTGGAGCGCCCGACGCGTCGCTACCAGGGCACCGCGGTTCAGGTGATCGTGAATCAGTACATCATCCCTGCGGGTGCGCTGCTGGCACTGAGTCTGGCCATCGTGGGGACGCGCGGTTATTTCCTGCACTACAACGCCGATCAGTACGGTGCCCTTCAGGTAATAACCAAACCCGCGTACGCTTACGACTACATTTGTCAAAAATGGGAGCTCACCGACGAGGACCTGAAGAACGACGCTTGTGTCCTTGGCAAGCCTGATAACACACAACCATCGGTGCTGTTGTGGGGAGATTCCCATGCGGCGCATTATGTGGGAATGCTGGGGGCATTTGCGGAAGAAGCGGGCTTCCGTTTCAGGAATCTGCAGCATTCCGCTTGCCCACCCATCAGTTCCGACCCGGCTGACTACGTTCCGGCCCGGCTGGTGGAGAAGTGCCAACGGTCACTTGAGCGCGTCCTGTCAGTGATCGATGATTACAAGGTGATTGTGATTTCCTCGGCCTGGATCGCTTACGAGAGACGGTCGGACCGGTTTTTCGACGATTTCTTCATGATGGTGCGCGACCTGGTGGGGCGAGGGAAAAAGGTGATCCTGCTGGGCGAGGTGCCCCACGTGAATGCCTATGACCGCGTCTGCGCGGAAAAGGCTGTCACGCTGACCTGGTTGCAGTGTGACTACGCTGACAACCTGCTCTCGTCGGACATCGCTGCCGCCAACGCCCGGCTCAAAGCCTTTTCCGTGGAGACGGCAGGGGTTGATTATTACGATATCGTTGATCACTTGTGTCCGGGGGGGCTGTGCTCTGCCTACGACGAGGCCTGGAATGCACTCTATTATGACTCCACCCATCTATCCCTGCCGGCGTCCTGGGAGATCGGGAGGCGGATCATAGCAAGAGCGCAGTTGGTGCCGCCGCCGTTCGCGGCAATCGTGCAGTAGGCGAACAGCACAGAAATGCTGAACCCGCTGATTGGAAGCAGGTATAGCCAGGCAGGCGTAAATTACCATGACCGCTGCGCCTGGCTCCGGAAAGAAACCCGGGACTGTTCTGGATCGGTGCTTGCCACTTTCCCGCCGTCCAGGCGAAATCCTGTGCGTCCGGGTCGGTTGGCTGCGGCCTGTCTGCCGTGGCGAGTTGCACCGGCCGAAACAAGGCATTCCAGAGGTTGCCGGGAAGGCCCCGGCTGCGGCTGATACGGGTGTACACGCCACTCAGCGTTCCGGGTTTTACGGCCAGCTATTTTTGTAGCAGCTTGCCGATAAATGGCAACTGCAGTGGGTTGTATATCGACAAGCCTTTACCCGTGGTTACCCGGCTTTCTTGCGCCCAGCCATTCCAGCCAGACCCGGGAGACCAGCGCCGAAAAGCCGTGCAGAGGGTGGCACGGGAACGGCTGATGTGACAATGCCTTCATGCAAGAACACGTCACCATCAATTGTCATGCTTCCGGTACTTTCGCCTGAATTCTGCTTCCCGCATGCATGATTTCTGAATTAATCCATTTGCAGGTGAGTCGCCGACCAGGACCCGGCAATGCAGGGCCGCCTCCGGTACGTTCCTGGCCTGCATGGAACATACTGCATGGCTGCCATGCAGTCGACACGGGTCATCCAGATGAA
>JASFOC010000432.1:0-3251 GCA_050116715.1 Gammaproteobacteria bacterium | reverse complement strand
CCGCCCTGCTCGTTCGGATGCAGGCCAACCGATGCGGAAACCCGCTCGTGTGACTCCGCGATTTCCAGCATGGCCGGGTAATCTTCCAGGTTGATCGAGACACAGAGAAAATGCCGGACATCCTGCGACTGCGCAGCCGCGAGAACACCTTCGATGCTACCACCGAAAGGTGCAAGGTCCAGCCGGTCCAGATGACAGTGTGAATCAACAAGCATAATAAACCCCGGGAAATACCGGGGCTCAATGATAGGGACTTTGGCGCGCGCCGCAAGTACCCGCGCGCGGGACACTACATGGTATGGGTAGGCCTGTCGCTTTCCAGCGCCCCGGCAAGGTAGCCCTCGATCTTGTTGCGCGCGACACCGTCATCCTGGTCGCTGAATTGCACCCCGATACCTGCAGCACGGTTGCCCTGGGCTCCCGGAGGCGTAATCCACACAATCTTGCCTGCCACCGGGATTTTTTCGGTTTCATTCATCAGGGTCAGCAGCATGAAGACTTCTTCCCCAAGCTGATAGGACTTCTTGGTGGGAATAAAAAGGCCACCGCCCTTGATAAAGGGCATATAAGCTGCGTACAAGGCGCTCTTGTCCCTGATGGTCAGCGAGAGAATACCCTGACGTGGTGCCATTCCCTGATTCATGCGCTACCCCTCAAAATTCTGTCATCTGCCGCTGCGGCCTTGTGCAGCCCACGCCAGCAGTACATCCTCGGTCAGCAACTGGCGGTTCAGGCTGCTTGCTGTCAGCCGCAGCAGGCTGTTGATACTGTCGAGTTGCCGAAACATTACCCTGCACTCCAGCCTGCGTGCAAGTCCGGCGAGGACATCAACCAGATCGGCACTGCGTACGGAATCGGTTTGTCCCGTGAGCCTGATTCGCAGCAGGTCCATCAGCCATTCACGCAGCCAGCGAATACCCTGCAGTTCCTCGTCCTTGCTCCACTCCTGGGCAACAGTGAGTGCAGAGCGGGTCCCGTCCAGAATACCCAGCAAGGCATCGAAGCATTCGCGGCGCAACGGGACCAGATCAGCCCGGGCCTGTCGCAAGGCTTCCAGCGGTGCGCCGTGCGCTAACTGCAGGTACGTCTCTGCCTGGCCTTCGGATATTTGCCCGGCCAGCCAGCGCAGGGCAACCTCCCTGGCCGGTATTTCCACCCGTAACAACTGACAGCGACTGCGAATCGTTGCCGGCAGCTGTGCTGGCCGTGCACTGACAAGCAGCAGTACTGTGTTATCGGATGGTTCTTCCAGGGTCTTTAGCAAGCTGTTGGAAGCATTGATATTCATGGCATCAGCAGGCGTCAGCAGTGCTACCTTGAAGCCACCGTGGTGGCTGCTGAGCGAGAGATCTTCCGCCAGCCCCCGGATCTGGTCGACCTTGATCACAGTGGCATCTTCCGCCGGCTCCACCTGAAAATAATCCGGATGTGTTCCTGCCGCATACTGCAGGCACCCGGGACAGTGACCGCAGGGAACGCCGTCAGCAGAGCGCGTATGGCACAACAACTGGCGGGCAAGATAATCGGCCAGGGCGACCTTGCCCACGCCGGGCTGTCCGGCCAGCAGCAAGGCATGCGGCATGCGGTTCTGTGCCAGGGCAGCAGCCATGGAATCGGTTGTTGATTGCAGCCACGGGTATTGCATGGTCATTACCGCAAGCAGGCCGCTGGAACTCGCCCGCGGCCGTTTGCAACGGACGCATGCCGGTCGACACGATACAGTGGGGAATTGAGACGCTTCATCACGATACCGGCCAGCTTATTCATTTCATCACAGGTGCTGCAAGTAGGACGCCAGGACACCGTCCAGTTCGCGCTGCACCTGGTGAAGCGGCTGCGCCGCATCAATGACCCGGTAACGCGCCGCGTGTTCCCGTGCCATATCCAGATAACATGCCCGCACCCGCTCGAAGAACGCCACCTGCTCCTGTTCAAACCGGTCGAGGCTGCCGCGCTTGCCGGCGCGCGCCATGCCGGTGGCAACGGGCACATCCAGCAACAGTGTCAGGTCCGGGCGAAAATCCCCCTGCACCAGCGTTTCCAGTGCAGCGATGATGCCGGCCTCGATTCCGCGCCCGCCGCCCTGGTAGGCATAGGTCGCATCGGTAAACCGGTCGCACAGCACCCACTTGCCCTGCGCCAGGGCCGGCCGGATGACTTTTGCAAGATGCTCGGCGCGCGCTGCAAATACCAGCTGCAATTCGCAGCGCGCATCCATGCCGGTATAGTCGGGATCGAGCAACAGGCCACGAATCGCCTCCGCCAGCGGGGTACCGCCGGGTTCCCGTGTCAACAGCACTTCCCAGCCCGCTGCCAGTAACTGCCGGTGAATGAAATCGATATTCGTGGTCTTGCCTACACCCTCGATGCCTTCAACCGTGATGAATCTGCCAGTCATCGGGATTTTTCCTCACCCGGAAGCCTGATGCCTGTCTTCTTTCTCTGGTACTTGTCCACAGCCAGATTGTGCTCCTCGATGGTCGCGGAAAAATAGTGGCTGCCATCGCCCCTGGAGACAAAGTACAGGCTGTCTCCTGCTGCCGGGTGCAATACGGCTGCAATGGCCGCGGCACCAGGCATGGCAATGGGCGTGGGCGGCAGACCGCTACGCGTGTAGGTATTGTAGGGCGTATCGTTTTCCAGGTCCCTGCGCCGCAGGTTGCCGTCAAACTGTTCTCCCAGTCCGTAGATGACCGTCGGGTCGGTTTGCAGCCGCATACCCCGCTGCAGGCGCCTGACAAACACACCGGCAATGACCGGGCGCTCTTCCGCCAGCCCGGTCTCCTTCTCCACAATCGAGGCAAGAACAAGCGCCTCCTCGGGCGTCTTCAGCGGCAGGTTTGCATCCCTGCCAGGCCAGGCTGTTTCCAGGTAGGTCGACATGGCAGTGAAGGCCCGCTCCAGGAACGCCAGGTCGGTGGTGCCCCGGATGAAATGATAGGTATCCGGCAGAAACCGGCCCTCTGGATGCAGACCGGGATGACCTAGCCGGCTCATGATTTCCGCATCATCCAGCCCCTGCAGGGTATTCTCGATAAACGGGTGCGCGTGAATACGCTGCAAGGTTTCACGGAAGTTCTGCCCTTCCACCAGGGTAACGGCATGTTGTATGACCTTGCCGTCGACAATCAGCTGCAGCAGTGTCCGCGGCTTCATCCCGGTTACGAGTCGATACTCGCCCGCCTGCAGGCGCCTGGCGACATCCATTTCGCGTCCCAGGAGGATGAACAGGCGCGGGTGCTCAATCATGT
>JASFOC010000431.1:0-3256 GCA_050116715.1 Gammaproteobacteria bacterium | reverse complement strand
CAGGGAGAGTGCCCCGAACCATTCCCCCGCGATGAAGAACCGCTCGGCGCTCATCCGGTTCTGTGTCAATGTGCCGGTCTTGTCCGCACAGATGCAGGTGACCGAGCCCAGGGTTTCCACCGCCGGCAAATTGCGCACCAGCGCACTGTGCCGGATCAGTTTGCGTGCACCGAGTGCCAGCGAAATGGTCACCACTGCCGGCAGGGCTTCGGGTATTGCCGCCACCGCGAGGCTGATGGCGGTCAGGAACATCAGCAGTACAGGCTGACCCTGCAGCAGGCCGGCCAGGAAGACCACAGCGCAGATCGCCAGCACGGCAAGGGCAAGGTAGCGCCCGAAGCGGTTCAGGCGGATCTGCAGCGGGGTCTTTACGCCCTTCTCTGCATGCAGCAGTTCAGCGATATGCCCGACCTCGGTTTCCAGGCCGGTTGCGATCACAACCCCGCGGCCGCGCCCGCGGGTAACCAGGCTGCTCCTGTAGGCCAGGTTGAGGCGGTCGCCCACCGGCAGATCCGCCCGGGCAAGCGGCTCCGGCTGTTTTGCCACCGGGCGGGATTCACCTGTCAGTGCCGATTCATCCAGCTGTAAATCTGCCGCTTCCAGCAGTCGCAGGTCTGCCGGCACGATGTTCCCGGTTTCCAGCAGCACCACATCCCCGGGCACCAGTTCCGCAGCCGCCAGGGTGACCGCCTTGCCATCGCGCAGTGCCTGTGCCTCCAGGGCGGCCATTTCCCGCAAGGCCGCCACGGCACGCTCGGCACGAAATTCCTGTATCGCGCCGATCACGGCATTCAGGAGCACAATGACCAGAATGGCGATAGTGTCCTGGGGTTCCCCGACAAAGCCCGAAATCAGCGCTGCCGCGAGCAGCACCAGGATCATGAAGTCCGTAAACTGCCCGAGCAGCATGAAGAATAGCGAGCGCTGCCCTTTGCCGGGGAGTGTGTTGGGACCATGCACCCGGAGCCGCTGCCGGGCGGCGGCAGTATTCAGCCCGGCAGCCGTGCTGTCGAGGCGTGCAAGGGCCGCTTCGGCCGCCAGGGTATGCCAGTTCTGCGGCATCACCCTGCCCTGTCGTTCTCAGCCGGGTAGTCGGCAAGCATGCGGGTTCCGGCCACCAGGGGATGGCTGCACCATGAGCGGGTGAACAATATCAAGCCGCATCCCCGTTGCGATATGTGCATCAGCCGTGTGCAAACAGGTAGATAAGCACAGCCGTCAGCAGGGCGACCAGCAATGTCCGGATGCCGCTATGCAACCAGGAAATCCCGGCTATGCGCCCGAGAAAGACGCCCAGCAGGAAGATCAGTATGAGCGCCATGAGGATGGCAGCATGCAGCGGGGCCAGCGGCAGGATGATGCCGGCATCTGCCAGCCACAGCGGGGTGATGATCAGCAGGGAAATGAGCAGGGGGGCTGCGCCATTGACGACCGCAATCAGCAGCGGCACCCAGCGTGCTGCGTCCCCGTGGTGGCTGTCGTGGAGATCGGCGAGCATGGCCTCTTCCAGCTGCAACAGAGCACGCCGGCGTTCGGCGGACTCGCTGATATAGGCGCTGCTCACACCGCTCACGCCCAGGGCAATGGCCGCGCCCAGGCAGGCGCTGATGATGATACCCGGGCTGGCCGGCTCGCTGATGAGGAAACCGATGATAATACCCAGCATGGTAAGCGCTCCGTCAAAACCGTTGACCACGAAGTAGCGCCGGGCTATGCCGTGTGTGCGGGTAATACTCAGCAGGAAGCTTGCCCGGTTGACAAGGTTCACGGCAAGTTAACCCGCCGCCGGCGCGTTTTCCACCTCGACCTCGTCGATGCTGTGCAGCGAGCCGCCCATGGCATTGATACTTGCCTGGAGGGCATCGAAGTCGATGGCACTACCCTCGACAACCATCTGCAGGGTCTCGGTATTCTCGTCCATCTCGAGCACCGTCAGATGGACACGATAGTCAGGGCCAACCGCTGCAATGGTCCGGGAAAATTCCAGCGCATTCGGCTGGTGCGGTTTGAGCACATCCAGCACAACTCGTTTAACTGCAATCATATGGCCTCTTCTCAATTCACCGCAGGTGGTCAAGATCTCCGGTACCGGCATCAACCCCTGCCTTCCAGCCCGGTAGAGGGACGTTTTGCATCAAACCTGTGCCACCTTTGGCAGGTGCGCAAGCGCCCTGTCGATCTCGGCTTCCGGGTACTCGGAATCCACCAGTTGGCCGCTGAAATAGCTGTCATAGGCCGCCATGTCGAAATGACCGTGACCGGAAAGGTTGAAGAACAGGGTCTTCGGTTCGCCGGTTTCCCTGCATTTCATTGCCTCGTCGATGCAGGCACGAATGGCATGGTTGGACTCCGGTGCAGGGATGATGCCCTCGCTGCGGGCAAACATCACGCCGGCCTCGAAGGTCGCCAGCTGCGGTACAGCCACGGCCTCGACCAGGCCCTCGTGATAAAGCTGCGATACCAGCGTGGAATCCCCGTGGTAGCGCAGCCCGCCGGCATGAATACCGGGGGGCACAAAATCATGCCCCAGGGTATACATCTTCATCAGCGGTGTATGCCCCGCCGTGTCACCGAAATCGTAGGCGTATTTGCCGCGCGTCAGCGTCGGGCAGGAGGCCGGCTCGGCGGCCACCAGCCGGACTTCCCTGCCAGCCGCCTTGTCGGCGAAAAACGGGAACGCTGCACCGCCGAAGTTGGAGCCGCCGCCACAGGGCGCAAACACCATGTCCGGGTAATCACCGGCCTTCTCGAACTGCTTTTTCGCCTCCAGCCCGATCACGGTCTGGTGCAGCAGCACGTGGTTCAGCACCGAGCCCAGCGCGTAGTTGGTATCCTTGCGCGAGGCTGCCTCCTCGACCGCCTCGGAAATGGCGATGCCGAGCGAACCCGGCGAATCGGGGTTCTGCGCCAGGATATCGCGCCCCGACTGTGTCCTGTCGGTCGGACTGGCGAATACCTCGGCGCCCCAGGTGTGCATCATGGAGCGGCGGAAGGGTTTCTGCTGGTAGCTGACCTTCACCATGTACACGCGCACCTCGATGCCAAACATCTGCCCTGCCAGTGCCAGTGACGAACCCCACTGTCCGGCACCGGTTTCTGTCGCCAGCCGCTTGATGCCTGCCTGCTTGTTGTAATACGCCTGCGGCACCGCGGTGTTGGGCTTGTGCGAACCGGCCGGGCTGACACCTTCGTATTTATAGTAGATACGGGCCGGGGTACCTAGTGCCGCCTCCAGCGCATGGGCACGATATAACGG
>JASFOC010000430.1:0-3257 GCA_050116715.1 Gammaproteobacteria bacterium | reverse complement strand
GGGTTTTGGCTTTGTAGACAAGAGCTTTTTCCCGCCGTCGACACGGCCTCAGTTCATGGTGGACATGTGGCTGCCGCAGGGAACCCACATCGACGAGACGGTCCAGCGGGTGGAAGCTGTCGAGCAATATATTCAGGGGCTTGACGGCGTCACCCATGTCACCTCGATGGTTGGCAAGGGCGGCCTGCGGTTCCTGCTGACTTACGCCCCTGAAAAAACCAACAGCGCCTATGCACAACTGCTGGTGGACGTCGAGTCATCCGATATGCTGGATAACCTGACCGAGGAGGTCGAGAACTACCTGAATGCGACCTACGGCGATATGCTGACCTATGCCTCCAAGTTCCAGCTGGGGCCGGGCAGCACCGGCAAGATCCAGGCGCGCCTCAGTGGTCCGGATCGTGATGTCCTGCGCGAACTGGCCTCACAGGTAATGGAAATCTACCGGGCTGACCCGGATTCAAAAGGCATCCGCACCAACTGGCGCGAACGCGTCAAACTGATACGCCCGGTGATGGCTCAGGAACAGGCAAACCTGAGCGGAATCACCCGTCCTGATATCGCCAATACACTGCTTGAAGCCTTCCAGGGCCGGCAGGTCGGTGTCTACCGGGAAAACGATCTGCTGCTGCCGATCATCATGCGTGCGGAGGAGGATGAACGCACCAACATCGACAGCATCAAGTCCCTGCAGATCTGGAGTCCTCCCGCTCAGGGTATGATCCCGCTACGCCAGGTGGTATCCGGGTTTGAAACGGTGTTCGAGGACGAAATCATCGAGCGCCGCAACCGCAAACCCACCATCACGGTATACGCTGATCCCGACGAGGGCCTGGCTACGTCCCTGTTCGAACGGGTCGCACCGCAGGTCGAGGCCATTGAACTGCCGCCTGGCTACGAGCTGGAGTGGGGGGGCGAGTACGAGGACTCGCGGAATGCCCAGGCGGGGCTTTCCGCAAGCCTGCCAGCCTTTTTCCTCAGCATGGTGCTGATTACCATCATGCTGTTCAATTCACTGAAGCAGCCGCTGATCATCTGGCTGACCGTGCCGCTGGCCATCATCGGCGTGACCTGCGGGCTGCTGCTGTCCGGTCAGCCGTTTGGTTTCATGTCGTTGCTGGGTATCCTGAGCCTGTCCGGTATGCTGATCAAGAATGCCATTGTCCTGATTGACGAAATCAACCTGCAGCGTTCTGAAGGCAAACCCCTGTTGCAGGCGATTACCGATGCGGGTGCCAGCCGCCTGCGACCGGTGGGGATGGCGGCGTCAACTACCGCGCTGGGGATGATCCCGCTGCTTTTCGATGCCTTCTTCGTCGCAATGGCGATTACCATTATCGCCGGCCTGATGTTCGCGACACTGCTGACGATGATATTTGTTCCCGTGCTGTACGCGACCTTCTATTCCGGCGAGCGTGCCTGAGCAATTGCCGCAGGTTCTACAGGTTCGCCAGCATGTTGATTTCGTGCGCAATCAGCAGCGAGTACAACGGTACGAGGGCATAGATCAGGTACCTGACCGCGATGAACCGGTAGATCCGGAAATTGAAGTGCATGACCAGCACGACCAGTGCCGTTCCGGTTACCGCCATCTTGACGACGGCAAAGGTGTGAACGTCGTGCTGTATCAGCCAGTCCATCAGGATATTCAGTTCGACTGCGCCCTTGCTCAACAGCACGATGGTCAGAAAGGCATCAGCAAAACAGAGGAGGGTGATGGTCACGGTTGCAGCAAAAGGCCAGTGACCGTACCAGTCAATGTACCTGTTGACGTGATCATTATCCCGGCGATGGTTTCGTCGCCGCTGTTGCCTGATCGCACCGATCAGGGTTTTTACTGATGTCTGGCGCCGCTCATCTTCGCGTTGCTCGATGGCCCTGTTGTCTGCCTGCTCGGTGTCCCGTTTCACTTCAAATTTGCCTATGATTGGTCAATATTCCGGCATATTATAAGCAATCACAATACAAACAACAGCTATGTTATTGTAAATAGTATTGTTGAAAAGCATCGCTGCAACTAATATAACGACTGGTTAACCCGGAATGCCACAATTTTCTAGCCGTGAAAGAAAAAAACGGCCCCAAGGTGATTTGTTTTGACGCGTGTCGCCATTGACCTGCGCTGCCACAGCGATTGACCTGCACGGGCTAATGCAAACCGGAGTGATACTTGTTGCGTGATTCAAGCGGCCGTTTGTTGCCGGTTTGTTCACATGTCCGGGCACCGGGCCGCTGCATTCAGCAGGCTCCGGCTGGCATTGTCCGGGGGCGAAGATTCTGTATTCAAGAGGAATTTAACTACATAATTTTTCTGTATTTCCCGGAGTGATTTTGATATTTTATGTAAAGATATCGGTCTATGGTGCCTTGAGTGGTACTAAACCGTTATTCAAGCCGAAACTAATGGGTTCATAACTGGAGGGGATGAAAAAATGGCAGATCTGTTTTCCGATGAATGGATGAAAGGCTTTATGGAACAGTGGAATGCAGAGCCGGAATTGTCCGACGCGCTGGCGAAGATCAATTTCAATTCAGTGATTGCATATGGCTTTGACGGAGAAGACACCCCGCGGGGGGTGATTACAGTGGAAAACGGCAAGGCTGTTTCAGCTGGTACCTACAACGGAGAGGAACTCAGCTGGGATATTCGTGCAACATTCGATAACTGGAACAAGTGGCTGGCAAAACCGCCGGGCATGATGGGACTGGGCATGGCCTACACGTCACGCAAGATGAAGTTCAATGTGGGTGATTATGGCGCCATGATCAAGGACCCGCGCATGGCAGGCCCCTTCATCAAGAGTTTTGCAGTGATGGGTCGTGTCTGATCTGTAATTTTTGTATTTTGTATGGGATCGTGGATAACAATAATATTGCATTGCTTTCCGCAGCCTCATAGTCGTAAGGCGATCCGAAAGGGTCAATTTGATACTCAGAACTATTGGCTGGCGCGTCAGTCGCGCTGTTTTTACAGCGCTGACTGTTTTCAGGCACTGCCTGTCCGGCAATGTCACAATTGTGAGGCTTAACCATGTTAATCAGAAAATTAACACTACTTGGGCTCTTGTCGGGATGCCTGCTCGTTTCTCCTGTTTTTGCGCAGAGTTCCTCCGGTGAATCCGTCATCACAGTTCCAAGCATACCGGTGGGAGGCGCCGTTTCCCTGGGTGGAACGGTCGTCCCCTACAAGGATGTCACTTTCTCTGCCCAGATTCCGGGCCGCATCAAGTCGATCGCCGGTGAAGAGGGCGACCACT
>JASFOC010000429.1:0-3264 GCA_050116715.1 Gammaproteobacteria bacterium | reverse complement strand
CGGATCGGTGTGATACTGGGCACCAGCACATCAGGTATTGCCGCCGGTGAAGCCGGCATTGAAGCCAGGATCAGGAATGGCGTGTTTCCGTCCGACTATTCCTATCGCCAGCAGGAGATCGGCACGATCGGGCCGTTTGCGGCTCGCCTGCTGGGAGTGACGGGACCGGCCTATACCGTTTCCACTGCCTGTACATCGGGCGCCAAGGCTCTGATTGCGGCGCGCAACCTGCTGTCACTCGGTTTGTGCGATGCAGTAGTTTCCGGCGGCGTGGATACGCTCTGCCGTCTCACCATCGGTGGCTTCAGTGCCCTTGAATCCGTCGCCGCTGAACGTTGCAATCCCATGAGTCGCAACCGCTGTGGAATCAATGTCGGCGAGGCGGCGGCCTTGTTTGTTCTGAGTCGGGAACCGGCCGAGGTCTGCCTGATCGGAGCGGGCGAAGCAAGCGATGCGTACCACCTGTCCGCGCCCGATCCTGCTGGACGCGGTGCCGAGATTGCGATACGGGCGGCTTTAACCGAGTCCGGTATCGACGCTTCCGCCATTGATTACGTCAACCTGCATGCCACGGCCACTCTGAAGAATGACGCGATGGAGAGCGCCGTCATGGCCCGCGTTTTCCCTGACGGTGTACTGGCCAGCGGCACAAAACCGCTTACCGGTCACACCCTGGGAGCGGCAGGGGCGCTGGAGGCGGCCTTCTGCTGCCTAGCTCTCACCGGCAAGGGACAACTCCCTCCCCATATCTGGGATGCGGTGCCAGACTCCACCCTGCCCGCCCTCAATCTGGTTACGACCGGCCAGTGCCTGCCGTACGGGCAAGGTCGCCTATGCATGAGCAATTCCTTTGCGTTCGGCGGCAGCAATACCAGCCTGATCTTCACTGATTAATGACATGATGTCACAACACTTGCCCCCCATTGAAATGCTGCTACCACACCGCGGCACGATGTTATTACTTGATGCGGTCACGGCCTGGGATGCGGAATCCGCCACGTCCAGCGCATCCGTCCGTGCGGATAGCTGGTATGCCGCAGACAATGGCTCCATGCCCTCATGGATCGGCATAGAATTGATGGCCCAGACCATCGCCGCACATGTCGGTCTTTCGGCCCGTAGCCGGGGGCTATTGCCCAAACAGGGAATATTGTTGGGTACACGCGCCTATCAGGCTACAATGTCGGACTTTCCGACAGGAGCTTTATTGCGAGTGAACGCAAGCCTCATTTTTCGTGACACAAGCGGTCTGGGCGCCTACGCATGCAGCATCTCACTTGATGACAATCATGTTGCCAGCGCGACCCTCAAGGTCTACGAGCCTGAGGATTTCGATGCATTCCTCATGCAGACGTCGAATCGGTCATGAGGAGAGTCCTGGTCACCGGTTCCAGCCGTGGCATTGGTCGTGCCATTGCTCTGCGTCTCGCGCGGGCAGGTTTCGCCGTTACCGTGCATTGTCACAGCCAAATCGAGGCAGCCGAACAGGTGGCGGAAGAAGCCCGCGCGCTGAGTGGCGCCGCTGATATGCTGTGCTTCGACGTGTGCGACCGCATCGCAACGCGTGCAGCGCTGCAAGCGGATATAGCCAGGAACGGGGCATACTACGGCGTGGTGGTGAATGCCGGCGTAAGCAGGGACAACGCTTTCCCGGCGCTTTCGGACGAGGACTGGGACAAGGTTATCAGCACCACCCTCGATGGTTTCTTCAATGTCGTGCATACACTCATCATGCCCATGGTGCGCGCCAAGCAAGGAGGGCGCATAGTTACCATGGCCTCCGTCTCCGGTGTAATAGGTAACCGCGGCCAGGTAAACTATAGCGCAGCAAAGGCGGGACTGATTGGCGCCAGCAAGGCGCTGGCGGTAGAACTGGCGAGCCGAAAAATTACCGTCAATTGTGTTGCACCTGGACTTATCGCTACCGACATGACCGCGGATGCGCCCATTGAGGATTCACTCAGGCTGGTCCCGACAGGTCGTGTGGGCACCGCCGAGGAAGTGGCGGCAACGGTCGCTTTCCTGTTTTCTGATGATGCCGCTTACATCACGCGGCAGTTAATCGGTGTCAACGGCGGTATTATCTGAATGAAACGCGTGGTCATAACCGGCATGGGCGGAGTCACCGCCCTGGGCAACAACTGGGAGCAGATCGAAGCAAGGCTGCGCTCCGGTAACAATGCCGTGCAGCGGATACCGGGATGGGATCGCTACGAGATGCTCAACACGCGGCTGGCTGCCCCCATCACCGACTTCACAACTCCAGCGCACTATCCGCGCAAGAGAATCCGTTCCATGGGTCGGGTGTCGCTGCTGTCCGTGCGCGCCACTGAATTAGCCCTGGCTGATGCGGGACTGTCTGCTAACCCCATGATCTGCGACGGGCGCATGGGAACAGCCTACGGGTCATCGTCCGGCAGCATTGAACCCGTGCGCGTCGCTAGCAACATGCTGGCCACCGGCTCCATGCAGGGCCTGACCTCCACCAGTTATATCCAGATGATGCCGCACACAACAGCGGTAAACACCTGCCTGTATTTCGGGTTGAAGGGACGGATAATTCCCACCTCCAGTGCCTGCACATCCGGCAGTCAGGCTATCGGCTATGCTTTCGAATCGATCCGCGCCGGCCGGCAGGAACTGATGGTCGCGGGGGGTGCAGACGAACTTTCTGTCCTCAGCGCCGCCATCTTCGACACCCTGTTCGCCACCAGTACCCGCAACAATATGCCTGAAGCCACCCCACGTCCTTTTGACAGTAAGCGAGATGGGCTCGTGATAGGTGAAGGTGCGGCCACTCTGATTCTCGAGGACTATGATGCCGCACAAGCACGTGGGGCACATATCCTCGCTGAGGTTGTCGGGTTTGGCACCAATTCGAGCGGCGCTCACATCACCCAGCCGGACGCCGAATCCCAGGCCATGGCCATGCAGCTGGCCCTGGCCGATGCGGGCATTTCCCCTTCCGCCATCGGCTACGTCAGCGCCCACGGTACCGCCACCGACCTGGGCGATATCGCCGAAGTCCAGGCGACACGCGAAATCCTTGGCCGGGTACCCACCAGCGCCATGAAAAGTTATATCGGTCACACCCTCGGTGCCTGCGGCGCCATCGAAGCATGGTGGGGTATTGAAATGATGCGCCGCGGATGGTTCGCACCTACACTCAATCTGGAAGATCTTGACCCGGCATGTGAGGGACTGGATCACCTCACCGGGTCGGGGCGCGATATGACACCGGAATATTTCATGAGTAATAATTTT
>JASFOC010000428.1:0-3266 GCA_050116715.1 Gammaproteobacteria bacterium | reverse complement strand
CGCACCACCACCCGGTCGGCATCATCATAGACCTCGCAGGCCAGCACGCCCCAGCCGGCGCTGCGCAACGCGATCTCGCGGGTCTGCCCGTGTCTGCCGCCCGGAGTGAACCGGGTGATGGCGCCCGCTGCGCGCCGGTACAACCTGCGCCAACCGTCCATCAGGCTGTCCCAGGCATTTCCCACACCCTCACTGATTTGCTGCAATGTTGCCATCGTCAAGACTCCCCGTGTAATCGATGAACATTCAATCCTGCCTTCCCCGCGGCGCATAGCGCGCTGCAAGGACTGCCGTGACAGGCACCCGTGAATCCGGCTCCGGACCACGGGTAACCCTGCACGCTACAGACACAGGCACAGCGTTGCGCCGGCTAGCCGGTATGCACCTCGATCCGCCGCGGCCTGTGTTCTTCCCGCTTCGGGATGCGTAATGTCAGTACCCCGTCTTTCAGACTCGCCTCGACACGCTCGGTATCGAGTTCACGACTGAGGGAAAAACTGCGCTGATATCGCGTTGAGCGGATATCGGCATACATTGCGTCCATACCCTCGGGCATCGGAATTTCCGCCAGGCCCTCGATGGCCAGGGTGTCGCTGTCGATGTGCACATCCAGCCTGTCCCTGGACACACCGGGCATATCGGCCTGCACGGTGATGCCCGACTCATTCTCGAAGATATCCACCGCCGGCAGGATGGCCTGCTCCTGCTGCTTGACATCCGGCGTCACACCGGTTTCCTGCTTGCTGACGTCTTTCGTCCCGGTCATTCTGCTACCCTCCTCTGCTTACTTGACAGTTATCTGCCGCGGCCGTGTCGCTTCACGCCGCTTGATCGTGACGTGCAACACACCGTCACGGTAATTTGCCTCAACCTGGTCGGGGTCCACGTCATCCGGCAGGGTCACCACCCGGCGGAACCCGCCGTCGTATCGTTCCTTCCGGTAATAGTCGGCCCCCTCCTCGACCTGCAGCTTTCGGTCTCCGGCCACGGTCAGCAGGTTCTGCTGGATGGAAATATCCAGCGTCTCCGGATTCAGACCCGCGGCAAACAGGTAGACATCGACCTGTTCCGGGGTACTGCCGATATTGATGGGCGGATAGGTCCCTCCCGCCACGGCCCGAATGCTGTTCGGCCAGGGCGAGCCGCCGCCGAATAGCTGATTCATTTCCCGCTCCATGCGCCTGATCTCGTCGAACAGGCCGGCTCCGGAAGTATTCAGTGTTCCAAACATTTCAGCACCTCCTGAATAACACGCAACTGAACTGGTACCCTTGAGATAGGGCTGGGAATTTCGTTTTTCAAGGGCGGCAGCGCGCGCGGCAGCCCCTGCAATACAGGCAGCCGAGGCAGCATTTGCAGCAGGCTGCTTTTCAGCAAACACACTGACAGCGGACTGATGCTGGCAGCCGGCATCAGGATCCGGCTGCTGGAATGATTCCGGAGATAACATCAGTGGTCTTCGCACGAGCCTGCCGATACTATATTGCCTACCTCTTGAAGACAGACAATAACCTGCGCATACCGGCAACAACCGGCCACACACTCCATGCCATCCCTGCTATCCACCTACTATGACAAGCTGGTCCTGCAGCACCCCGGCCCGGCATTGCTCGGGATTGCCCTGCTGCTGGCCTTTCTCGGCTACCACAGCACCGATTTCAGGCTGGACGCCTCGGCTGATTCGCTGGTCCTGGAGAATGACCAGGCACTGCGCTACTACCGGGAGGTGCGCCAGCGGTATGGCTCCGATGACTACCTGATCGTGACCTACACCCCGTCAGGGGACCTGTTCAGCGCAGCGACACTGGCTGACCTGCGCCAGCTGCGCGATGAACTGGCGGCGCTGGACCACATCGAGTCCGTGGTCAGCCTGCTGGATGTCCCGCTGATCAACAGTCCGCCGCTGAAGCTGTCCGACCTTGGCAAGGGAAGCCACACACTCGAAAGTCCGGGCACCAACATGGCACTTGCAGAGAAGGAGTTTGTCAGCAGTCCGCTGTACCGCAACCTGCTCATCAGCCCGGACAAGACAACCACCGCACTGCAGGTCAATTTCGTACGCGACGACACCTACTACAAGCTGCTGAATGAACGCCAGCGGCTGCGCGACAAGCGTCGCCAGGACGGCCTGACACAGCAGGAAGCGGACAGGCTGGAAGCGGTCTCGCGGCAGTTCGAAGTCCGCAGCGAGCACCTGCAGCAGCAGCAACATGCGGTTATTGCCGCCGTGCGCCACGTCATGGACAGGCACCGCGCGCACGCAAGGCTGTATCTAGGCGGCGTCCCGATGATCGCGGCGGATTCCATCGATTTCATCCGCCACGACCTGCGGGTATTCGGCATCGGGGTGTTTGTCCTGCTGGTCATTCTGCTTGCCCTTGCCTTTCACCAGCCACGCTGGGTGCTGCTGCCCATGCTGACCTGCGCGGCAGCGGGGCTGGCGATGATCGGCTTCCTCGGGCTGGTGGACTGGCCGGTCACGGTGGTCTCCTCGAATTTTATCTCGCTCATGCTCATCATCACGCTGTCGCTGACCATTCACCTGATCATCCGCTATCGTGAATTGAGCGCTGCGAATCCGTCTGCCAGCCAGTACAGCCTGGTGCGCACCACCATCCGGAAAATGGCAATCCCCTGCTTCTACACCGCCATCACCACCATGGTGGCATTCGGTTCGCTGCTGTTCAGCGACATCCGCCCGGTGATCGACTTCGGCTGGATGATGGCCATCGGTATTGCCACCGCATTCGTGCTCGCGTTCATCCTGTTCCCCGCCACCCTGATGTATTTGCAGCCGGTAGCGCACAGCACCACGCCCAGCCACAGGCTGACAGCGGCCATTACGCAGTTCTTCGCCACCCTGATAGAACGCCACGGCAAGGCCGTGATTATCGCCTTCATCCTGATCGTGCTCCTCAGTATCGCCGGCACCACCCGGCTGACGGTGGAAAACCGCTTCATCGATTACTACAAGGAGTCGACCGAGATCTATCGCGGCATGGAACTCATCGACCGCAAGCTGGGCGGCACCACGCCGCTGGACGTCATCCTGGATGCACCGGCGAGTTTCCTGGCGCCCGGAGAACCGCCGGAAGAAGAGCCGTTCATGGACGCTTTCGACCGGGAGACGGCTGGAGATGCCGGCATCACCGGCACCAGCTACTGGTTCAACAGCTACCGGCTGAAGCAGGTCGGCGCCATTCATGACTACCTGGACGGCCTGCCGGAAACCGGCAAGGTGCTCTCCATCATCACCGCCGTGCGCA
>JASFOC010000427.1:0-3270 GCA_050116715.1 Gammaproteobacteria bacterium | reverse complement strand
GCCAGGATGGAGTTGTACACCGGCAGCACGCAGCAGTAGGCAAACTCGAAACCGGTGCAGTGCATGCCCAGCTCGTAGTTCATCATGATCTTGAAATCGGTCTGCGTCGGGAACGCCGAAGGCGGCGGGACATCGGCTACCGTGATGGTTACCGTCGCCTGTGACTGGAATTCACCGTCGTCCGCTGCATAGGTGAAGGAATCATCACCGGTAAAGCCGGGCGTCGAGGTGTAGTCGAACGAACCGTCGCTGTTCAGGTTCAGGCTGCCGACCGGACCGCTCACCAGGACTGCGGTCAGGGGCTGCAGCAGGCCATCGTCGGTGTCGTTGCCGAGCACACCCGGTGCAGCCACACTCAGTTGAACGCCAGTTGTCGCATTGTAGGCATCATTGCTGGCCGTCGGCGGAGCATTGTTGCCACCGGAATTGACGGTGACGGTTGTCGAGCAGTTGGCGCTGCCGGACTTGTCGGAAACCGCCAGCAACACATTGAACGTGCCGTTGGTGTTATAGGTCACGTCGACAGGATTGGCCGTTGAACTGGAAGGTGAACCAGGTCCATCCGAGAAGTTCCAGTTATAGGACTTGCCACCCTTGCCGCCGGTCGTGCTTGCGGTGAAGGTGATCGGCACGCCATGGGTCACCGTGCCATCTGCCGGTGAAATACTACAGGCCAGTGGATCGCCACCGCCCGGGCCGCCGGGTGCGGCCAGCGCCGGCGTGGCCGCGAAGGCCAGCATCGCGCCACCCCCGATGGCCGCGAGCAGCAACTGGCGCGCGTTGTGAATGAAGTGAGTTGTTTTCATTTAGCCCCCCTGAATGAGGTTGTTGAGTAAAAGTAAATAACGTCCTGCCTTGTCGAAGCTCCGTAACCGGGCATCTCCCTGTATCACCAAGTTATAAGGCAATATTTGTGCCAATCAGCTATTGGCGTGTAAGTAATTGTACTTAGATAAAGTAAGTTTATTAGTATATCTTTATAAGACTTTTTTGGGTGCCAGCCATGTCAGACTTTATGTCAGTTTTGGCAGACATTTGTCTGACATAGTTGTCTGACACGCTCTGTCAGATGATTCTGACAACGACCACAACTTACCATAACTACTCGAAAATTCGCAATTTTCAGGTACAGACCCAATGCAGACAGACCAGCGGCGCTGTTAACGAATCAACAAGCCAACCGGGATATATTCCTGTATCCGGTTCCGCAATATTTCGGTGGTACGCCGCACCAGCGGTTCCAGTGGCGCTGAATCATCCGTGAGCACACGCCCCTCCCCGACCTCGACGGGCCGGGTACGGGCAATGGCAGTCAACAGGCTATCGACCGCGAAAGGGTCCCCCTGCTCACGCCGTTCCGGATCGAGCGGCGCTGTAGCAGCTGCAATGAAAATGTTTCGCATGGGAAGGTCTTTCTTTACCCACGGGTTCGGATAGACATCGACCGTAGAAAATACCTGCCGCGCCGTGCTGACCACAGCCTCAAGGGCCGGGCGCTGCGCGGGATCGAGGTGATTGCCGATAACATTAAGCACGACGACACCACCGGGATTCAGGTGCTTCTGGTAGAGCGTGAAGGCCTCCTGTGTATACAACTGCCAGGGCGGACTGCCTCCGGCAAAGGCATCCACGATGATCACATCCCAGGTTCCATCGGTGCGCTGCAGGAACCGCCTGCCATCATCAATAATGGCCTCGCCGCGATAGCCAAAATAGTCGCGCGCGGCCCTGACCACCTCGGCATCAATCTCCACTACATCAACCTGCAGATTGTTATTTGTCAGTGTTGTCGCAATGACACCCGGTCCCAGACCAATCAGCAGCACGCGCTCAGTGGCGGCGGCATACATGCGCGCCACACCAACCAGGCCATCATCGAAATTGTAGGCAGACACGCCGGTCTCAAGAAAAATCCCGCCCTGATCGAAGCCGTTGACCACCATGTAGCGCACACGCCCATCCCGCTCGATCACTCGCAGTTCACCATAGGGAGAATGCCGGGTATCGAGAAGTGCGTAGCCATGATCCCCATTTGCATGTTGTACAGACAAGACCGCGGCATAATCGAGAGATACCATCAGCATTGCGCCTGCCCCCGCAAGACCGGCGCCGACACCCGCCGCAACAGGCCGCAACAGCAGCACCGGCATCACAACCAGGACTGCCGTTGCGACAAACCCGGTCAGCAACGGCAGATACAGGAACAGCCAGACCGCCGCCAGGGTACCGAAAAGGCTGCCAAGCGTGGAGATCGCGTAGATACCACCGGCTGTCACCCCGACGTGTGTGGCCCCGTCGCCGGCGAGCCCACGTATCAGTGCCGGTGAAACCTGGCTGAGAAAGAACAGTGCCGGGGCAATCAGCACGATGGCAACGACAGTGGCACCGTATAGCGTGGAAAATCCAATGGTCGCTTCGATCAGCGGCACCCGAACCAGTGGGATAACGGCACAGAGCAGCGCACCGATGACCGCTGCGCGACTGGCGACGACCACCCCGCCTATCCGATCGGCCCGGTAGCCACCGAAGGCATAACCGGCCGCCAGCGCCAGCATGGTGGTGGCAATCACGATAGCCCATACCGAGATGGAGCCGCCAAACACCGGCGTCAGCACGCGCGCCACCCCCAGTTCGACCACCATCACGGCCGCACCGGCAAAAGCAGCGAGCGCAAGACCGGCAATTTTTGTCCTGCCGCGTCCTTTCACTGATTTTTCCTGTTAATGGTCACTGCTCAGACTCGGGGTAAACATCCCCCGGACCACAAAAGTACCGGGAAGAATGACCTCCATGACACGATGAGGTTTTATCTCACCCTAAAGGATTACAAACGGGGGCGCAAATCACGCCACGGCAAAAAGTGGTGACAGATTTTTTTGGCTGCAACAGCATAAGCTGGACAGCTTGACTGAATTGATAAATCTGCCTCCGCTTGCAGACTAAGGAAAACCTGATTAATTCATCATTCCGGGCGGAGCGCGGCGTAGACCCGGAATCCTGAGGTTTAATTTCAGTATGTTACTGGATTATTCGCTACGCTCACCTTGCGGCCCCCCGGGTGTTCAATGCCCTACGCGCTTTTGTCCGGCATACGCCGGAATGACAAAAGGTGATTTAATCAGACCGTCCCTGAACAAGGAGCGGAACGCGCCGTTCCAGAATTCAAACACGTGTCGCCGGGGAACCCGTGCTCCCCGGCGACATTCGGCCTACCAGCCGCAGGTCGTACCGGTGTTGCTGAGTGACATGTACTCCCACGCTGCTTCGGAG
>JASFOC010000426.1:0-3272 GCA_050116715.1 Gammaproteobacteria bacterium | reverse complement strand
TAATTCTTTTCGGTGGTGATCTGGCGTGCAATTTCGGAGAGCCGCAGTAGTGGATCGGTGATGATGCGGGACATCCGCGTGCTGAGGGCGATGGTTAGCAACAGTGAGCATAGCACTACCCAGGCGACTATCCGCAGGAACATGGCGAGGCGCTGATGTATGGCATGGATATCAGAGCGCAGGTAGACGGCCCCGAGCGTTTCTCCCTGGTAGACGATCGGCAGGTTCAACTCAATGTGCGTGTTATAGAAGAGAATATTCTCCTGCAGCAGGTCCGGTTCCGGAAATCGCACATCGAACCCCGCCTTGGTGTGCGAGGCGAAGATTTCGCCCGTGGCGTTGTAAATGGCAGCAGCCTGGATATGAGCGCGCGAATCCAGGAATCCCAGCGTCTCTGCGGCTGCGGCAGCATCGCCGAACACGAGGGCGGCGGTACTGTTGGCAGCGATGATGCTGGCCATGGTGCCGAGGTTGTCGGAGACCACCTGCTGGGTATTCATCCTGTCTGTTTTGATGAACGCGATACTGGCGATCAGCAGGGAGACGAAACTGACTGCGACCATGAGCGCGATCAGCTTGTGGCGAACGGATAGCGTGCTGAACAATGTCATGCGTGCAGGCATCAGTCGCTCCGCCGGAAACGGGTTGCGAGGGAAAGCAGTTTCGAGCTGATGCTCAGACCGGACGACTCCGCGGCATCCACGTTGATATCAAAGCGGACTTTGTTGTCGATTATTCTGAATTCAATGATGCCGCCCAGCTCCGTGAACCCATGCACGTCACTCACCGTTAGCACCGGGAGTCGCTGCAGCATGGCCAGGGCGGCGCCGAGCTGGTCGTTGGATATCTCGCTGATGAACACCAGCTGGCACTGGTCGAGCAGCGCCAGGCTTTCCAGGCGCCTGACCACCAGTTGCGTGTTTTTGACAGACTTGCCGGCCAGCTTGTCCAGCAGGTTGCCGAAAGGATCGTGGCCAAAAACGCACAGGGTAAACCCGGTTTGACTGGCAAACGCTTCTGGCCAGGTTACAAAGCTGGTGAAGTTGTAGAGAAACGCGGCCTTGATGCGGTATTCCGTCGATGGCTGCCCGGCCATGCTGCTGAATGCCGGCATGCAGGCCAGCAGTGCGGCTGCCAGCACTGCAATAACGCGACTGCGCCAGCAAGCCTGCCGCTGTTGTCGCCCGCTGCTTCTCACAGGATTATGCATGCTCAGAAATGCCAGGTCACCCGGCCATAGATGCTGCGTTTGACCTCGGTGGGTTGGGTGCTGATAAAGTCGGGCAGGAATTCCGGGTGCCGGTTGTCCAGCAGGTTTTGCCCGATCAGGGAAAATTCCAGTCCGGGTTTTGCTTCCCAGCCAAGTCGCAGGTCGAGTTCAACATAGCTGTCGATATCGATGCCGCTGGCTTCTATTGCACCAACGTACAGCAGGGCGGCGTCGAACTGCAGACTGGCGCCGATATCCAGGCTGGACCAGAGGGCGGCGCTGCTGGTGGGGCTGGCATCCTCGGCAGATCGTGACAGGTAGTCCATGCTGCCGTTTTCGAGGTGCAGGGCCATGTCCAGCCAGGTATATGACGCATTCAGGCGCCAGCCGGGACGAACCTGCCACTGGCTGGCAAGTTCCACACCCCAGGTTTCACCGCTCATGTTGTTGTCGAAGGCAAGCAGTACATTCGCCGGCGGGGTGGTAACGGGATCCAGCGTGCGCAGCTTGTCATAGTCGTTGTAAAACGCGGCAATATCCAGCGACCAGCGGTTGCGGTAATTGAAGCGGTAGCCGGCCTCCCAGGCCAGCACATCTTCCGAGTCATACTGGTTGTCGCCGATGACGTATACCGGAACCCCGGGGTCGGGCGCCGGCTGTACGCGCAGCAGCACATCCTGTTCTCCGCGCGCAGGCGTGCGGGAGGCACGGGATACTGAACCCCAGAGGGTATGGGCCACGTCCGGTGACCAGGCGATACGGGTGTTGGGCTGGACCTCGAAGCCGGTGAAATCGTTATGCTCGAACTTGCTGCCCAGGGTGAGCCGCAGGTCGTCAGTCAGGCTGATCTCGTCCTGGAGAAAGGCGCTGTACAGGTTTACGCCACGAGATGAAGGCTCGAGACTGAAGGTGGCGTTGTTGTCGGTGTTGTCTTGTACGAAACGGTAACCCAGACCCCAGACGAGATCATGCACGATCCTCCAGCGGAAGCGATGCTGGAAATCAACATCAAGGGTGTCGCGGTCCTCGAACAGGACCGCGCCATCACGACCGACATGGTCATAATAAACCTGCAGGGCAAGATCCGAATCGACGTCCAGGGCACGTGCCCAGCGCAACTGGATATTGCCGCTGTTGCTGTCGGTATCGTCGACGACCGGTACGCCGACTGTCGGCCCGTTACCGGTCGGGATGCTGACCTGCTGTCCCGCTTTGCCCCGGTACAGGTCGCCTTGCAGTGTGAACAGATCGTCCGGGCCATCAGACCAGTCGGCCCGGAAGCCGACCAGTCCGGAGCGCCAGTCGTCATGTGCGCCTGCGGCACTATAGCCCTCGGCGTAGCTTTTGTACTGGGCGTAAATGCGGTAATCCCCGCCATTATGCAGTTTGCCGCCATGCCGCACGCTGCCGATACCGGGGATTTCATTTCCCGCCGTCATGGCTACCAGTTCGCCCCGGGTTTCGGTGGCGCTGCGAGTAATGATGTTGATGACGCCGTTAACCGCGTTGGCGCCCCAGAGGCTGCCGCCGGGGCCGCGTATCACCTCGATGCGGTCAACGTCTTCCAGCATGACCTGCTGCGTCTCCCAGTAGACACCTGCAAACAGGGGGGTATAGACGCTGCGGCCGTCGATCAGCACCAGCAGCTTGTTGGCAAAGCGGCTGTTGAAGCCGCGTGAGGTGATCGCCCATTTGTTGGCGTCGATGCGGGCCACGGATATGCCGGGAACACGCTGCAGCGCTTCGGGTATGTTGGTCACACCCCAGCGCCTCAGGTCATTGTTGGTTATCACGAAGATTGCTGCTGCAGCCCCGGTTTGCCTTTCCGGCTTTTTCGAAACCGAGGTCACCTCGAGATTCATCAGCGCCTCAAGGCTCATGTTGGTCAGGTCATCCGGGATTTCGTCTGCGGTGGCTGTCAGGACGCTGGCCAACAGCAAGGCGAGCAACAGGGGCAGACGTGTTCTGGCGTAACAAGCGGGGCGGCAGCAGGGTACCGGGCGATGCCAGGCGCCACTGCGCGCGACGCGCAGAAACGTGGCTCGATAATCCCCGTGCCTGG
>JASFOC010000425.1:0-3275 GCA_050116715.1 Gammaproteobacteria bacterium | reverse complement strand
CAGACGACGCGATACCAGCCACGCAAACAGCCAGGCTGCGCCCATGATCACCCAGGTGGTTACCACCGTGCCGGTGACCACGACCGGACCAAGCTCGAAGACGGGCCCGATGAGTAAACTTCCTTCAGCCACTCGCTATTCCCTGATAAACAAATAAACGTTCAGCGCGCCGACAAGGATGCCCAGCAGGATCAGGCTCAGGGTCCACCGGGTGGAATATTCTGCCGCCAGGCTGTCCAGCCATTGTCCCAGATAGGCGCCGCCAATCACCGGCAGCACGAACAACAGCCCAAGGGTGCCGACGTAGATCGTCTGGCCGATCAGGGTGGGCCGGTCGCGTTCGGCCTTTTCCATGCGCTTCGCCTGGCGCTCCACCTGCTTTCTCAGTTCGTCCAGTTGCGGCATGGCCTTACCCGGCGTTCCTGCGCCCCATGTCCCAGAGGTGCTTCAGCATTGCCTCTTCCATGCGATGCAGGCTTATTGTCATAGCTTGCAATTGTTCTTCCTCTGCGAGCAATTGTTGCTGCAGGGCCTCGCTGATCCGCTTGTAGTCGGCGTCCAGCAGGTAGCGGCGCGTGCCCAGGGTCAGTACATTCTCCTGAAAATACAGCAGCGCACCGGGCACTGCCAGGTATTGCCAGCTATCCGGCCCGACACGAAACCGGGCCAGGCCGGTGACCAGTACAGTCAGCATGCGCGCATGATTCGGAAGAATCCCGAAACTCCCGGAGGCGTCCTCGCCGACAAAGGAGGTGATGCCGGTTATCTCCTCTGCCCGGGTGGCGTCCTGGAGTTGCAGGGTAAAGGACGACTTCACGGCACTGCCCCGGCCATGGTCCCGCGCATGTAACAGTGGTCTTCCGGAACCTCGTCGTATTCTCCTGCCAGAAAGGCCTCGCAATCGGCCAGCGTGTGTTCCAGCGGTACCGAAACGCCCTCGATGCCCGTATGCGGGGCTGTGGTCCAGAAGGGCTGGCTCAGGTAGCGTTGCAGTTTGCGCGCACGCATGACGATCCTGCGATCCCTGGCAGACAACTCTTCCACGCCCAGCATGGTGATGATGTCCTCCAGTTCCTGGTAGCGCGCCAGGTGTTCCTGTACCTGCTGCGCAATCCCGTAATGATGTGCGCCCAGTGTATGCGGGTCCATCAGCTTGCTGCCCGACTGCAGGGGGTCGACCGCCGGATAAATGCCCCGTGCCGCCTGGTTGCGGGACAGGATCACGGTGGTGTCGAGGTGGCTGAGGATGGCGCTTACAGCGGGGTCGGTCATGTCGTCCGCCGGTACATAGACTGCCTGCACCGAGGTGATGGCGCCTTGCCGGGTGGAAAAAATCCGTTCCTGCATCTCTGCCACTTCGCTGGTCAGGGTGGGTTGGTAACCCACGGTGGCCGGCATGCGTCCCAGCAGGCTGGAGACCTCGCTGCCCGCCTGCACGAAGCGGAAGATGTTGTCCATGACGAACAGCACCTCCTTTTGCATGGTGTCGCGCAAATATTCGGCATAGGTCAGTGCCGACAGTCCGACCCGGAAGCGGACCCCGGGTGATTCGTCCATCTGGCCGAACACCATCAGCGTCTGGGGCAGCACCCCGGCCTTGCGGATCGCGTGCCAGAGTTCATGGCCTTCACGGATGCGTTCACCCACTCCGGCGAATACGGATACCCCTTCATGCAGGGTGGCTACCGCGTGCATGAACTCCATGATCAGCACGGTCTTGCCCACGCCCGCGCCACCGAACAGCCCGGTCTTGCCGCCCTTGACAAAGGGGCAAAGCAGATCGATAACCTTGATGCCGGTCTCCAGCACATCGCCGGCCCCGACTGCCTCATGCAACGGCACCGGCCGGCTGTGGACGTTGCGGAATTCCCGGGCCGGAAGGGCTTCGCCGGCATCCAGCGGCTCACCGAAGATATTCAGGAGACGTCCCAGGCATTCGGTCGTCACCGGAACATGCAGCGCTGCGCCGGTATCATAAACCGTCATGCCACGGTGCAGGCCGGCACTGCGATGCAGGGTGATGGCGCGCACATGGCGCTCGTCGAGGTGTTGATGGACCTCGAACAGGTAGGTCTCGTGGTCGAGGTTGGCACACAGGGCCTGGCGCAGGGGGGGCAGTGTGTCGCAGGCAATGACTGCTACGGGGCCGTGGACCTGCGTGATCTCACCGACCGGTGTCAGGCCTGCTTCCCTGCCTGTAGCTACCTGGAACATGCCCTACAGTATACGACCAAATATCGATCTTTATACCCAATACCGGTCGGCCGGCTTCAACCGGTACTGGCACCGGACAGCGGTTTCCGCCTGTCCCCGGCTGCAGAACAGGCGGCTACCTTGACCGGCCAGGCGACCCGGGGGCTGGCTGGCGAAATGGAAGCATTGCCGGCGTGCCGCCTATCTTGCCATCTGGATTGCGCCGCTGATGCCGCCGATCAGCATTTGCACCCCGATGACGGCCAGAATCAGGCCCATGAGACGCGTGATCACGTTCAGGCCGCTCGTACCCAGGAAGCCGACGAGGCGCTGGCCGAAAATGAAGAAACCGTAGGTAATCAAGCAGAGCAAGGCGAAGGCAGCAATGGTGATCAGCATCTCCGTCACACCACCGGTGGAGGCATAGTTCATCGCCGTCGCAATGGTGCCGGGCCCCCCGAGAATCGGTATCGCGAGTGGCGTTACGGCGATGCTCAGGGCGGCATCCAGGCTGTTTTGCCGGTCCGCCGCTGTTGGCTGGTGCACACTGGACTGCTCGCCGTGCAGCATCTGGTAGCCGATCAGGGCCACCAGCACGCCGCCGGTGATGCGAAACGCCGGCAGCGTGATGCCGAACAGGGTGAAAATCATCTTGCCGAGCAGGCAAAACACAACGATCAGTACGAATGTGGTTACCAGTGCCTTGGCCGCAACCCGCTGCCTGATGGCTGGCGTGTCATCTGCGGTCAGGCCGAGAAAGACAGGCGTGTTCGCGACGGGGTTCATGATGGCGAAAAAACCCATAAACACTGACAGGGCGTGGCCCGTAATATCCATAAAGCTGTCTCCCTGGCCTGTTTGCTGAGAAACGCCGGCAGCGGCGGATAACAAGCACGACAGGTAATGCCGGGTGCTGCCTGTACCTGCTAGCTCCGGACGCTGTCGTCAAACAGTCCGTAATGATAGGCGCCTTCGATCACGCCGCTGGTATAGTAACCCTGCAGTCCCCGGAACCCGCCCCTGGCAAAATAGATCTTGAGGCCGGGTCTTTCCTGCAGCGCCTGCTTCACATTCTCGACCAG
>JASFOC010000424.1:0-3288 GCA_050116715.1 Gammaproteobacteria bacterium | reverse complement strand
CATCCAATGCGATCTTCACTCTGGCAACGGCGAATGTCTTTTACTGCGGCCGACTTCGGTCCTTTGTCAGGGGCGTGAAATTCATTTGAAAGCAATTAGAGCATCATTACATGCTAATCTGCTGTATGTGAATATTTACCTTACTTTTTGATTTTTGTTTGCTATGTTTCACCTGTGAGTTTCTAAAACAACTGTAGGGGGGAGACTGCAATGGATCAGGTTGTCAAAGAAATGCCGGTTCTTGACGAGGTGAAGGACACAGTAGAAATCGTAGTGCACATTGCTGAGGACCTTGATGACGGCCAGCGCCATAACCTGGTGGTTGCCCTGGAGCAAAGCGAGGGTATTACCTCAGCGGAATTTTGTCCTCTCCGCTATCACTTGATGTTGGTGAGATACGATAGAGAACACTATTCCTCACAGGATGTGCTAGGTGCTGTCAACGACCATAAACTTCAGGCAAGGCTAATCGGCCCCATCTAGCGCAAGATCACATATATAACCTGACTAAGGCGGCCGCATGGCCGCCATTTTTTTATTGCCGGGATGCCCGGTTGCGCGGCAACGAAGACTTGCGCCGATCCGGTGCCGATCAATTCCACTGGAGCCAATTCCATGCCCAGGACAAAGCTGCTGCTGCTCGCCTGTCTGCTCGCCGGCTGCACACTGCTGACGAAACAGGCGCTCAACGAGCGCTATGGCACACCCGACCCAACGCGCTTCGACATTCCCGCGCAACCTTCGCAGGGCATATTCTACCGTGCCGAGATTCAACCCATTCTGGAGAGGCGCTGCGTGGTATGCCATGGGTGTTACGACGCGCCGTGCCAGCTCAAGCTGTCCGCCTGGGAGGGCATCACCCGGGGCGCGACCAAGCAGAAGGTCTACGATGCCGCTCGCCTGCTGGAGGCCGCTCCCTCGAGGCTTTTCATCGATGCACAGATGGCCTCCCAGTGGCGGGCACGCGATTTCCATCCTGTCCTGAACGAGCGCGAACAGGCCCCGGAGGCCAACCTCACCGGCAGCCTGCTGTATCGCATGCTTGAGCTGAAGCGCAGCCACCCGCAGCCGGACGGCGGCGTGCTTCCACAGGCTGATTTCGACTTCTCCCTGGATCGCAAGCAGCAGTGCGCGAGCATAGAGGAGTTCGATGCCTTTGAGCGTAACTATCCCCAGTGGGGCATGCCATACGGCCTGCCCGGCCTGAGCCGGGCGGAGCAGGCTACGCTGGAACGCTGGCTGGTACAGGGGGCGCCCTACGCGGGGCCCGAGCCGCTGCCCGCGGCCGTGACGCAGCAGCTGCGCGACTGGGAGCACTTCCTGAACGGCGACTCGCTCAAGATGCAACTGACCAGCCGTTACCTCTACGAGCACCTGTTCCTTGCACACCTGTACTTTGATAGCGATCCCGACAGCCACTACTTCCGCCTGGTGCGTTCCGCCAGTCCGCCGGGCGAACCGGTTCGTGAGATCGCCTCGCGGCGTCCCTACGATGATCCGGGCGTCGAGCGGGTGTATTACCGCCTTGCCCCGGTGCGCGAAACGTTGCTTGCCAAGACCCACATGCCCTACGCCCTGGGTCCCGTACGCATGGCGCGCTGGCGGGCGCTGTTCCTCGCATCCGACTACAGTGTCGCGACGCTGCCTTCCTACGAGCCCGCCATTGCCGCCAATCCGTTTATCGCCTTCCAGGCATTACCGCCCCAGGTCCGCTACCGTTTCATGCTCGACGAGGCACAGTTCACCATCATGGGCTTCATCAAGGGACCGGTGTGCCGGGGGCAGATCGCCCTGAACGTCATCGAGGACCGCTTTTGGGTGTTCTTTGTAAACCCGGATGCCTTCGACTCCAGGATCGATGCCGGATTTCTGGCCCAGCAGAGCGAGAACCTGAGCCTGCCTTCGGAAAAGGGCAGCAATGCACTGATCCTGGCGACCTGGGTGGAATATTCGCAGCGGGAAAACGACTACCTCAAGGCCAAATCGGAATACATGAAGCAGCGGCTGAATGCGCCGTCGCAAGTGACCCTGGATCTGGTGTGGGACGGGGACGGCAAGAATCCGAACGCAGCGCTGACAGTGTTCCGGCATTTCAACAGTGCCTCGGTCGTGCAGGGACTGGTGGGCAAGCCGCCCAAGACCGCCTGGGTGATCGGCTATCCGCTGCTGGAGCGCATCCACTACCTGCTGGTGGCGGGCTACGACGTCTACGGCAACGCCGGGCACCAGCTGAACTCGCGACTCTACATGGACTTCCTGCGCATGGAGGGGGAGTTCAATTTTCTCGCCCTGCTGCCTGCAGGGCAGCGCGACAAGGTGCGTGACTTCTGGTACCGCGATACCGGCCAGGCGGTAAAGGACTATCTCTACGGCTCGCGGGCCTGGTTCGACCGGGATTCCGGTATCGACTACCACAGCGACGATCCGCAGCGCGAACTCTACGGCCTGCTGCAGGCACGGCTGGCCCCGGTGCTGGGCGACAACTTCGACCTCGCCACGGTGCGCGACCCGGCACTGCGCGCCGAACTACAGCAACTGGCGGCATTACAGGGTGCCAGCCTGTCGCTGCTGCCGGAGGCGATGTTCCTGCGCCTGGAGGAACCGGACGGGCGCAGTCGTTACTTCACCCTGCTGCGCAACACCGGCCACGCCAATGTCACCAACCTGGCCAATGAACAGAAGGAATTGCTGCCGGATGAGAACACCCTGACAGTGGTGCCGGGCTTTATCGGCGCTTACCCGAACGTGTTGTACGTCGTCACGCGCGACACGCTGCCCGGCTTCATCGCCTCGGTCCGCGCGCTGGCCAGCGAGGCTGACTATCGCGCGCTCGCCGATCGCTTCGCCATCCGCCGCACCAACCCGCGGTTCTGGACCTACAGCGATGCGCTGCAGGACGCCTACGCCCGTCTTGCCCCGGTGGAGTCCGCGCTGTTCGATTACAACAGGCTGGAGAATCGCTAGCACCTGTCTGCAATGCCGCGTTTCCGTTCCGGTCAAACCCGCGCTCTGTCGAAATGTCGTGTTTTGCGGCACCAGGGACACACCCGATAAGACGGGAATTTGCGCGAGCGCCGGGTTACCCGAGCACCACCCGGCCAGGGCCGCGTAGCGGCCTTGCATGTTCAAGGGGTTTTACAACCACGCCATCGACTGCCTTCCTCCCGGGCGGGCACGATCCCTTCGCCGGGAGCGAATCGGGACATCCGCAGGCTGGCCCGCAGGTTGAAGTCCAGGGATGGACTTCGTATAAAGTACCGCACCCGGAAAGCTGAAACCCGACTTCAA
>JASFOC010000423.1:0-3289 GCA_050116715.1 Gammaproteobacteria bacterium | reverse complement strand
GCCCGCTTCATCAAGGAGAACACCCTCAGCATGACCGTGCTGATCCGCCTGCTGCCGCTGGGCAACAACGCAGGGGTGAATATAGCCGCCGGGGTATCCGGCGCACGCAGTTTGCCGTTTTTCCTGGGTTCGGCGCTCGGCTATCTGCCGCAGACAGTGATCTTTGCCCTGGTCGGCAGTGGTACCGGTGTGAACCAGTACTGGCAGGTGGCGGTCGCCATGCTCATGTTCGTGGTGGCAACGCTGCTCGGGGCGATGTTGTACCGCAAGTACCGCAAGGGCATGAGCCTGGGCTCGCATCTCGACCGGGAACTCGGCATCGACAAGTCAGCGGCTGTCCGCTGATATGCCTCACGGCTCCGCCAGAATGCCTGATCGCGGGACTTCATGGCCGGTCCTCGGCGTGCTGTGGCTGCTGGTCATCCTCTCGGCCCTGCTGACACGCCCGCTGCTGCCCGTCGATGAGACCCGCTATGCCACGGTTGCCTGGGAGATGTGGGTGCGCGGTGACTTCCTGGTCCCGTACCTGAACGGGGAGCCTTACAGCCACAAGCCCCCGCTGTTGCTCTGGCTGATCCACGCCGGCTGGTGGCTGTTTGGTGTCAGCGAGTGGGTGCTGCGTGCCGTGCCGCCGTTGCTTGCAGTCGGCATCCTGCTGGCAGCAGCGCACTTGTCGCAACGCCTGTGGCCGGAGGATGCGGGGGCGGCCCGGATGGCCCCGTGGGTGTTGTTCGGTTGCGTGTTTCTGACTGCGTTTGGCAGCTGGGTGCAGTTCGACCTGTTGCTGATGTTGTGTGCACTGCTGGCATTGAGCGGTGTAGTCAGCGCGGCGCGGGGCGCTGCTCGCGGTTGGCTGCTCACCGGTATCGCGCTGGGCTGCGGCATCCTCGCCAAGGGCCCGGTCATCCTGCTGCACGTGTTGCCGGCTGCCCTGCTCGCGCCTCTCTGGCGCCTCTCGGCTCCCGCGCACTCCTGGTGGCGCTGGTATGCAGGACTGGCTCTGAGTGTCGTGCTGGCAGCGGCCATCGCGCTGGGCTGGGCGTTGCCGGCGGCGGCGGCCGGTGGCGATGCCTACCGTGAGGCACTGCTCTGGGGGCAGACTGCGGAACGCGTGGTGCAGTCCTTCGCACATGACCACCCGGTGTGGTGGTATCTTCCCTGGCTGCCGCTGCTGCTCGCGCCCTGGAGCCTGCTGCCCTGGGTATGGTCGACTGTATGGCGTTCACGTCCGCTGCAGGACGAGGGCATGCGGTTTTGCCTTGTCTGGCTGTGCGGCGGGTTCATCATACTGAGCCTGGTCAGCGGCAAGCAGCTCAAGTACCTGCTGCCGCTGCTGCCTGCTGCGACCCTGCTGCTGGGACGGGTGTTGAGCCGCCTGGAAGATGCTACCATTCGCCAGCGGCCGTGGCTGCTGAGTCTGGTCTTGCTGGTGGTCGGGGCCGCGTGCATGGTCTTGCCCCGCGTGCTGGATAAGCCCGCCTGGGTCAGCATGGTCAATCCTGTCTGGGGCGCTTTGCTGGTTGTCATGGCGATTGCGATTGTCTGGATGCCACCGGTCCGGGCCGTCCGCTACCCGCTGCTGCTTGCCGTGTTGTCGGTATACGTGGTCACGGTGCTGCAACTGGGCCTGTTCACGGCGGCGTCGCCGGCCTATGACATGCGTCCCATCGGTCGATTCATTGCGCAGGCACAGGCGGAAGGGCGCGAGGTCGCGGTAACGGATCGCTACCATGGCCAGTTCGGATTTCCGGGTCGTCTGCTACAGCCGCTGGAACAGCTGGATGCCACCACGCTGGCAGCCTGGGTGCAACAGCATCCGCAGGGTTACCTGGTGATGGCCATGCCCCGGCCGGACACGTTTGCGGACGCGGTATACACCCAGCCCTACCGGGGCAGGTATCTTGCCATCCGGGAAGGCCGGACGGTCAGGGATGCGCCCACGCTGCTGCCCTGAACCAGGGAACGGAACTGACGGAAACACACACAGCATGACATCTGAAAAACTGCCCGTACTGGTCCTGAAACGCAATGAGGACCGGCGTCTGCGCGCCGGTCACCTGTGGATCTACAGCAACGAGGTCGATACCGGCAAGACACCGCTGACTGCTTTCACGCCGGGCGCTGCGATTGTCATCCAGTCGGCAAGCGGCAACACGCTGGGCGCGGGCTACATCAACCCGCACTCACTGCTGTGCGCGCGCCTGCTCAGCCGCAAGCCGCGCACGCTGTTCGACGTTGCTTTCTTTACGCGGCGGCTGAAGAGCGCCCTGGCATTGCGTGAAGTCTTGTATTCAGCGCCGTTTTATCGCCTCGTGTTCGGGGAGGGCGATGCCCTGCCCGGACTGGTGATCGATCGCTACGGCGATGTGTGTGTGGTGCAGATCACCACGGCCGGCATGGAGGCGCTGCGTGAACCCGTGCTGGAGGCCCTGCAGCAGTTGCTTGCGCCAGCCGGCATCCTGCTGCGCAACGACAGCCCGCTGCGGGCGCTGGAAGGTCTGTCGCAGGAAGACGAGACCATCGGCAAGGTGCCAGACTGCATCGATCTGGAAGAGGGCGGCGCGCAGTTCAGTGTACCGCTGGGCAGCGGCCAGAAGACCGGCTGGTTTTATGACCAGCGCAGCAACCGGCAGATGATGCACAAGTATGTCCGCGGCAAGCAGGTGCTGGATGTGTTCAGCTATATCGGCGCCTGGGGTATCCAGGCCGCTGTCGCCGGCGCGGCCGGGGTGCATTGTGTCGATGCCGCTGCGGCCGCCCTGGACAACCTGCAGCGGAATGCAGCGGCCAGCGGCGTCACCGACCGGGTCCAGACAACCGCCGGGGACGCCTTCGACGTGTTGCGCGATCTGCAGGGGCAGGGCCGGACCTTCGATGTGATCGTGGTCGATCCGCCCGCCTTCATCAAGCGTCGCAAGGATATCAAGCACGGCGAACAGGGATACCTGCGGCTGAACCGGCTGGCGCTGCAGCTTTTGGTGCCGGGCGGGATACTGATATCATGCTCCTGCTCAATGCACCTGGCAGAGGCGCGCCTGCAGGCAATCGTGCACCAGGCGGCGGGCCAGTCGGGGCGCCGCCTGCAGATACTGGAGCGCGGTTTCCAGGCACCTGACCATCCGGTGCATCCTGCGATTCCCGAGACGGCCTATCTGAAAGCGCTGTTTTGCCGCTCGCCCGAGGCATGATGGGAAAATGGGGTCAGCGTCAATTTACCCTTGTGACGACGAACTTGTACTGCCGGTGATGTAAATTGACGCTGACCCCGTATTTTCTAAATCCATTCATG
>JASFOC010000422.1:0-3294 GCA_050116715.1 Gammaproteobacteria bacterium | reverse complement strand
GGTATGGCCGGCTTTCACCATCACCGGGGGGCCGCTCATGTAGATGTCGTATCCGGACAGGTCCGGGTAGTGTTTGATGACACTGTCGGTGACGAAGCCGGTCTCGCCTGACCAGTCGTCTTCCGGCTGCGGATCCGAAAGTACCGGTGTATAGCTGAAGTCCGGATGAATGCTGCTCCATGCTGATGGCAGTTCATCCAGGTACAGGTCACGTCTGGCGCGTACCCCCCAGAACAGGTGCAGCGGGCGTTTGTATCCGGTCTCGAAGGCGTGTTCAAGGATGCCCTTGAGCGGTGAGAAGCCGGTCCCGCCGCCGATCAGGATGGCGGGACGCTCCGAGTCCTCGCGCAGGTAGAAGGTTCCCAGCGGGCCCTTGATGCGCAGCAGCGCCTTCTCACGCATGTGGTGAAACACCTGGTCGGTGAACAGCCCACCCTCGACGTAGCGGATATGCAATTCAATGAACTCGTCATCATGCGGCGCATTGGCGATCGAGAACGCCCGCGGCTCGTGACCCTTGATCAGGACATCAATATACTGGCCCGCGAGGAACTGCAGGCGCTCGCTGCTTGGAACCTTGAGGTAAATGCGGATCACATCATGTGCCAGGTGTTCCAGCTTTTCGACCCGGCAGGGCAGGGTCTTGATCTCGATGTCCCGTGCAGCATCGACTTCACGCACCCGGATGGTCAGATCGCTTGCAGGACGGGCCTGGCAGAACACTGCCTTGCGGGCGGCGGCATCCGCTTCGCTGAGCGCCCCCGGCAGACCGTCAGGATAGACAACCTGCCCGGATGCCAGTTCTCCCAGGCAGGAGCCGCAGGCACCATTGCGGCAGCCGTATGGCAGTATAATCCCCTGACGCAAGGCGGCGTCGAGGACGGGCTCCTCCGGTTCGACCGTAAAGGTATGGCCTGTGGATTCAATTGTGACCTGGTAAGACATGCAAATGGTTAAAACCTACGAAAATGGTCAGGCATTGTCGCTGATTTGGCATGCAAGATAAACCTGATAATGCTGTGCTAATCGTCGGCTGTGGCGATGTCGGGCGGCGGGTGGCCGCCCTGCTGCAGTCAGCAAGGCGTAGACCGACCTGTATCGTGCGCAGCAGCGGGAGCCGGGACGCGCTGCTGGCAGCCGGTTTCGAGGCGCGCTGCATCGACCTTGACGGCGGCGCTCACGGAGATGGCTGGTCATCCGGTTATTCCGAAATCTACTATTTCGCCCCCCCGCCGCCTGCCGGCGATACCGATCCGCGCATGACGGCCTTTCTGCAGGGACTATCCTGCGACAACCCGCCGCGGCGTATCGTTTATATCAGTACCAGCGCGGTGTACGGCGACTGCCGGGGCGAGTGGATCACGGAGGCGCAGCCGCTGAATCCGGCAACAGCGCGCGGCCAGCGCCGCCTGGATGCCGAGCAGCAGCTCACGGCCTGGTGCGGGCAGCATGGCTGCGAGTGGACACTGCTGCGGGTTCCCGGTATTTACGGTCCGGGCAAGCTGCCGCTTGAGCGCCTGCGCCAGGGTCTGCCGGTGCTGCGCGAGACAGATGCGCCCTATACCAACCGCATTCATGTGGACGACCTGGCTGCGATCTGTGTGGCGGCGATGTCCAGTCGTTTTTGCAACACCGTGTACAACATCAGCGACGGTAAACCCAGCAATATGACAGACTATTTTTTCCGCGTGGCCGATGCCGCCGGTCTGCCGCGACCGCGTGAAGTCAGCCGGGAGGAAGCGCAGCGCGTGCTGTCGCCGGGCATGCTGTCCTTTCTGAATGATTCACGTCGCATGGACAACAGTCGTTTGCTCGAAGAGCTGGGAATTACCCTGCAGTACCCGGATCTGGATGCCGGGCTGGCGTCCTGCTTTTGAAGCGGTCCCACTGCAGCGGGTCGAGGCAGCGCCCGGGTGGGCCATAAATAAGTATATTAATCAGTTTGTTATTAGTTTTTTTGGGCTGTTGACTGATTTCAGGGCAAGCCCTGAATACTGAATTCCGCCACCACCGGTGTATGATCTGATGGCCGTTCCAGGCGGCGCGGTTCCTTGTCGATGCTGCAGGCGGTACAGTTCTCTGCCAGCGGCTTGCTGGCAAGAATGAGGTCGATGCGCAGCCCCATGTTCCTGCGAAAGGCGGCTGCCCGGTAGTCCCACCAGCTGAAGCTGCCAGCTTCCTGCTCGAACAGCCGGAAGGTATCGATCAGCCCCAGTGCCAGCAACCTTTGCAGGGCCTCGCGTTCCGGCGTGCTGCAGAGGATGCGCTCGTGCCACGCCGCCGGGTCATGGACATCGCGGTCTTCCGGGGCGATGTTGAAGTCTCCCAGGGTGACGAAATGCGTGTGCTTCCCGAGCTGTTCCCGGACATGTGCCGCGACCTTTTCCAGCCAGTGCAGTTTGTGGGCGTATTTTTCACTGCCGACTTCCTGGCCGTTGACGACGTAGAGATTCAGTACCCGGACACCGCCGATGGTGGCGCCCAGGATACGCCGCTGCGGATCGTCCAGGCCCGGGATGTCGGTGAGGATGTCTTCTGCCGGTGTCTTGCTGAGGATGGCCACGCCGTTGTAGGTCTTCTGACCCGAGTAGACGCTGTGATAGCCGGCAGCCTGTATGGCCTCGACGGGAAAATTTTCGTCGCTGGTCTTGGTTTCCTGCAGGCAGAGGATGTCAGGTTGCGCTGCAGCCAGCCAGTCCAGCACGTGCGGCAGGCGGACCTTGAGGGAGTTCACGTTCCAGGTGGCTATTTTCATGCCTGATCGGCTGGTATTCACTCAGGCTGCCAGGCCGCTGTGGCGCAGCAGGGCATCGATGCTCGGCTCACGGCCGCGGAATTCGACAAACAGCTCCATCGGTTCGCGCGAGCCGCCCTGGGCCAGGATGGTGTTCATGAAGCGGCTGCCGGTTTCCGTGCTGAAGATGCCGCTCTCCTCGAAGGCCGAGAAGGCGTCGGCTGACAGCACCTCTGCCCACTTGTAACTGTAATAGCCGGCCGCATAACCGCCACCGAAGATGTGGTTGAAGCTGTTCTCGAAGCGATTGAACGCTGGCGGCTGGATGACCGCAACGCGGGAGCGTACCGCCTCGAGCGTGTCATGCACCGGCGCGGGCGCACCCGGGTCATAGTCGCGGTGCAGGGTGAAGTCGAAGATGGCGAATTCCAGCTGGCGCACCATCTGCAGGGCTGACTGGAAGTTCCTTGCCTGCATCATGCGCTGGTACAGGTCTTCCGGTATGCACTCGCCGCTCTGGTGATGACGGGCGAACAGGTCCAGCGCCTCCCGTTCCCAGC
>JASFOC010000421.1:0-3294 GCA_050116715.1 Gammaproteobacteria bacterium | reverse complement strand
GAGCGTCGGGGTTGCCGGGGCGTCCCAGGGTTCCGCATGCCCGGTCACGCCGCTCCACACCAGCAGGGCACAGACAAAGGCAGACCATGCCAGGATGATATCCAGCAGCCAGGCACCCAGGCGGCGCCAGAAACCGGCATAGCATGCTGCGGCGCTATTCAATATTTGTATCCACGGTGGATGGCGACGATGCCGCCGGTGAGGTTGTGATAATCACAGTTCTCGAAGCCCGCCTGCTGCATCATGCCGCGCAGTGTCTGCTGGTCGGGATGCATCCGTATGGACTCGGCCAGATAACGGTAGCTGGCTTCATCCCTGGCGACCAGCCGGCCCAGTTTCGGCAGGATGCTGAAGGAATAGAAATCGTAGGCCGGTTTCAATGCCGCCGCCGGGCGTGAGAATTCCAGCACCAGCAGGCGCCCACCGGGCCGCAGCACCCGGTAGATCGAATCCAGTGCCTGCTGCTTGTCGGTGACATTACGCAGCCCGAAGGCCATGGTCACCAGGTCGAAGCTGTTGTCACGAAACGGCAGCCGCTCGGCGTTGGCCTGGGCAAAGTCGACGTTGCCGGCAATTCCCTTGTCCAGCAGCTGGCTGCGGCCGTTGCCGAGCATTGCGGCATTGATGTCGGAGAGTACGACCAGGCCTTCGCGCCCCACCCGCGGTGACATCAGCCTTGTGAGGTCACCCGTCCCTCCGGCCAGGTCGAGCACGCACTGCCCGGGTTTCAGATCCGCCATGCCGACAGTGAAGCGTTTCCACAGGCGATGGACACCGAACGACATCAGGTCGTTCATCAGGTCGTAATTGTCCGCTACCGAGTCGAACACCTCGCGGACATGCCGCGCCTTGTCCGTCAGTGGCACATCACGAAAACCGAAATGGGTGGTCTTCTCTGCCATGTCTGGTGCGGTCCTGCGTATTGATGTCAGTCGGGCTGTTTACGCTGGTAGCCTGCAGCTTCCAGCTTCTGCAGGTATTCCTGCCAGTATTTATCCCTGTTCTTGCCCATATCGTACAGGGTGTCCCAGGAGTAAATGCCGGTGTCATGGCCGTCATCGAAATGCGGCTGGATGGCATAGCTGCCGACCGGGTCCACACGGGTGATCATCACGCCTTCCTTGGCCAGCTGCAGAACGCCCTGTCCCGGGCCATGTCCCTGCACCTCGGCCGATGGCGAGTGCACCCGCAGAAACTCGTAGCTGAGTTCGAAGTGCTCACCATCATCGAACTTGAGTTCCAGAACGCGTGATTTCTGGTGCAGGTTGATTTCGGTCGGTTTATGGGTTGCGGTCATAATTGCCTCGGCTTTCCCGGTTGTTGTTGCACTGCAGGCCTGCTGCAGGGGTTACAGTATATACCGGCTCAGGTCTTCGTCCTTCACCAGCGCATTCAGGTGTTCATTTACGTAGTCTGCATCGATGGTAATACGGCTGCCGGACCGGTCCGTGGCCTCGAAGGACACTGTCTCCAGCAGGCGTTCCATCACCGTGTGCAACCGTCGGGCACCGATATTTTCGGTGCGTTCATTGATGATCGTGGCGATTTCTGCCAGCCGCACGATACTGTCCTCGGTAAACTGCAGCTCGACATTCTCCGTGGCCATCAGGGCCGTATACTGCTCGGTCAGCGAGGCATCGGGTTCGGTCAGGATGCGCACGAACTCGGCGGTCCCGAGGTCATCCAGTTCCACGCGGATCGGTAGCCGGCCCTGCAGTTCCGGGATCAGGTCCGAGGGCTTGGAAAGGTGGAACGCACCCGAGGCGATGAACAGGATATGATCGGTCTTGACCATGCCGTGCTTGGTCGAGATGGTGCATCCCTCTACCAGGGGGAGCAGGTCGCGCTGAACGCCCTCACGCGATACATCCGGTCCGCTGGATTCACCCCGCTTGGTCACCTTGTCGATTTCATCAATAAATACAATGCCATTCTGCTCGGCGTTCTGCAGGGCACGGTGTTTCAGGTCTTCCTCATTGATCATTTTCGCCGCTTCCTCGTCGCACAGCAGTTTGCGGGCGTCGCGGATGCGTAACTTGCGGGTCCGGGTGCGACCGCCACCCAGGTTCTGGAACATGCCCTGCAACTGGCTGGTCATCTCCTCCATGCCGGGCGGCGCCATGATTTCCACGCCGATCGGTGCCGCGGAAACCTCGATCTCGATCTCCTTGTCATCGAGCTGGCCCTCGCGCAGGCGCTTGCGGAATTTCTGGCGGGTGTCGGATTCCTGCGCAGCCGGTTGTTCATCCGCTGCCAGGCTGCGCGGAGACGGCAGCAGTACGTCGAGAATGCGGTCTTCCGAAGCATCCTCGGCCCGGTGGCGGACTTTCTGGATTTCGCTCTCGCGCGCCATCTTGATTGCAGCATCCACCATGTCGCGAATGATGGATTCCACATCCCGCCCGACATAACCGACTTCGGTGAATTTGGTCGCTTCCACCTTGATAAAGGGTGCATTTGCCAGCCGTGCCAGACGGCGGGCTATCTCGGTCTTGCCTACACCTGTCGGCCCGATCATCAGGATATTCTTCGGCGTGATTTCCGCGCGCAGTGGTTCAGGTACCTGCATGCGCCGCCAGCGGTTGCGCAGTGCGATGGCCACGGCACGCTTGGCAGCGTCCTGGCCGATGATGTGCTTGTCGAGCTCCTGGACGATCTCTCTGGGGGTCATTTCGGACATTTTAGCTACAATTCGATGTTGTTTGGGGTTGTTCCGGGCTTACTGCTGGTGAGGCGATAGTCAGCCAGTCTGGCTCTACGCGTCGTTGTCCGGGCCATAGCGCAACGCTTCCAGTGTCAGGTTGCGGTTTGTATAGATGCAGATGTCACCGGCAATTTTCAAGGCGGTTTCGGCGATGGTACGTGCATCGAGATCCGAATTTTCCAGCAGGGCGCGTGCAGCGGCCTGCGCGTAGGGACCGCCGGAACCAATCGCCATCAGCGAGTTTTCCGGCTCGATAACATCACCGTTGCCGCTGATGATGAGGGAGGTCTCCTTGTCCGCCACGGCCAGCAGGGCTTCCAGGTTGCGCAGCATCTTGTTGGTACGCCAGTCTTTTGCCAGTTCCACGGCTGCGCGGGTTAACTGGCCACTGTGTGCTTCCAGCTTGCCTTCGAACAGTTCGAACAGGGTAAAGGCATCGGCAGTACCACCGGCGAAACCGGCAAGTACCTTGTCATTGTACAGGCGGCGTACCTTGCGCGCGTTCCCCTTCATGATGGTGTCGCCCATTGTGACCTGGCCGTCACCGCCGATCACCACACTGTCATTGCGGCGCACGGAAAGTATGGTGG
>JASFOC010000420.1:0-3313 GCA_050116715.1 Gammaproteobacteria bacterium | reverse complement strand
CCCGTGCGTAACCGTAGCGCGTTTGCTTGAACCACTTTTTCTGGCTGAGCAGTGGCAGATTCTTCTTGACGTCCACCCAGCGGTCGGAATTGCCCTTGTTCTTCTGTGTCAGGATGCGCGCGTCCTCCAGGTGGCCGAGGCCGACGTTGTAGGCGGCCAGTGCAAGCCAGGTACGGTCGGGTTCCGGTACCCGTTCCGGGATGTTCTGCAGCATCCGCACCAGGTAGCCGGTCCCCCCCTGGATGCTTTGTTCCGGGTCCCGCCTGTCCTCGATGCCGATGTCCCTGGCGGCATCCCGGGTCAGCATCATGATGCCGCGCACACCGGTCGGTGACACGGCGTCCGGATTCCAGTGGGATTCCTGGTAACCGATGGCAGCCAGCAGGCGCCAGTCCATGCCGACCTCCTCGGCCGCGGCCTTGAAGGTGTCGATATAGGCGGGCAGGCGCTGCTCGATATCACGCAGGTAACGCCGGGTACCGACGTAGTCGAATTTCTCGATATGCCCGTAATAACGCTCCAGCAGCTGGTTGAGTGTGCCATTCTGCTTGATCTTGTTGAAGAAGGTGATGGCAGTATCCAGCAGGCTGTTGTCCTCGCCCCTGGGGAATGCCCATGCCAGCGGTTCCGGGTCACTGATGGCAAACGCCGGCTTGACCTCCGGGTAGAAATGCCGGTTCACCGACAGTTCGTTCGAATCCATGACGGTATATTCGATCAGCTGGTCCGAGACCATGCTCAGCAACTGTTCGCTGTCGTCTTCTTTATTGGCGGTCCATGTCAGGTCCGGGTACTCCTTTTTCAGTTCCTGCAGGCGTTCCTCGTGGCTGCTGCCGGCGATGACTTCCAGGGTGCCCTTGAGATCCGCCAGCGACTTCGGCCGCACTGTGCCGTTGAGGTAAACCAGCTGTGGCGTGATTTCCTGGTAGACCGGCCCGAAGCGGACCTTGCGCTTGCGCTGTTCCGTGATGGTCAGGCCGGCAGCGGCCAGGTGCGCATCCCCGAGGGCGGTGAGGGTGAAGATGTCATTGAAGTTGGGCGGGACCACGATTCGCAACTCCACGCCGATATAATCCGCGAAGCGCTTCGCCAGTTCATATTCAAAACCGGTTGGTCCGTTCGGGCCTTCATAGTAGGTCGTCGGGCTGTTGCGCGTAATGACAATCAGTTCATTGTGCTTCTGCACCTGTTGCAGCACAGTCGGCTGCCTGCCGCAGCCCGCCAGCAGCAGGCACAGCAAACCCGTCAGGAGCAAACGTGGCGTGGCGGTTCGGGTCATGGATACGCTAGAATACGCAGCCTGAATAACCGGCCCGGATGTTGCCAGTCTGAGAAGCATGTTTTTAACTGGGATGCTGGCATGGTGTCGGATTATATCCCCGGGAGGTTGTGGGGTTATGATACCGTATTGATCGACAAGTTATTCAGACTGATTAGCAAATCTGTCACCTGGAGAGGTACCGAAGTGGTCATAACGGCACCGACTCGAAATCGGTTGGGGGCATAACGCCCCACGTGGGTTCGAACCCCACCCTCTCCGCCAATAACCCCCTGAATCCTCATATTAAACCCTGAAAATGTAATACAAAATCAGGGGCTTGTAATACATTCCAATCTGCATTGTCGAAAAATTTAACACTCTCTAAACTCCAGTACAGTCCGGTTCGGTCTAGCTGAATCTAGGGATTAGGTGTAGCATCTAGTGTAGCAAGTCGATTTACACGCCCCTAAAGGGGCGAAGCCCCGGGGGTGCTGGAAACACCCGCCGGGACTTCTGACCACAACCAGCAGAGAGGTGCTGATCATGGCTACAACAAATTCTACCCCCGGCAAGAATCTGACTGATACCTTCATCCGCAAGGCGAAGGTGGGAACGTATCCCGACGCCGCGCACCCCGGCCTGCGGCTGCGGGTGGGCAAGACCCGCAAGTCCTGGCTGTACCGATACCGGGACAGCGACCGGCTGAAACAGATCACCCTGGGCCAGTACCTGGACAACCCCAGCCCCCAAGACATCGAGAAGGCTCGCCACATGTCGCTTGCCGATGCCCGCGCCAAGCTGGACTCCCTGCGGGCAGCCCGGCAGGCCGGGCAGGACGTGCAACGGGAACACCAGCAGGAGGAGGAGGGGCCTTTCACCGTCACCCGGCTGGTTGACCTGTACCTTGATGGCTACGCCAAGCTGATCAAGCGCAGTTGGCGCGAGGACAAGCGCATGCTGGAACTGGATATCACCCAGAAATGGGGTGACCGGCTGGCCAGCGAGATCACCCGCACCGAGGCTATGGGCCTGCTTACCGAAATGGTGCCACGGGGCGAGCGGGGCGCACAGTTGTTACTGGCCGCTGCCCGCAAGGCGTGGAACTTCGCCATTGACCGCGAGCGGGTGCAAATCAACCCCTTTGCCCGGCTGAAAATCGTCAAGGGCGTTGTCATGGGGGCTGGTACCCGCGTCCGGGTGAACAAGCCGAAGCCCCGGTGTCTGCGGGGTGCCGAGCTAAAGATATTCCTTGCCAAGCTGGAAACCGCCAACCTGCGCCCGGCCATCCGCGACATCCTGCTGCTGCAACTGCTGACAGCCAGCCGCAAGGGTGAGGTCTGCGCGATCCGTTGGGATGAAGTCGATACCGCGGAAAGGGTGTGGACGTTGCCAGCGGCGAAGGCGAAAAACGAGCAGGAACACCGCGTCATGCTGTCCGAGCAGGCGTATGCGCTGATAGACGCGCAACCCCGCATCAATGACTACGTATTTGGAGTAAAGCGCCGCAATCTGGAATACATGCGGCCTGATACGGTAAACGATGCCGTTACCCGCACCCGGGATCATTTCGAGCTGGGCCATTGGACGCCGCACACGCTGCGACACAGCGCCCTGACAGGCCTTTCCGAGCTGGGGGCTAGCCGGTGGATACAGAACCGCGTAAGCAACCACGTTGACCGCACAATTGGCGATCACTACGACCACAACGAAATGGATGCCGAGGCCCGGGCATGGCTGCAGAAGTGGGCTGATCATCTGGACTCGCTACGGGTGGAAAACGTGGTGCCTCTGGATACGGTGCGGGCGTGAAATACCTAACGCCAGATCAGGCAGAGTGGGTTAGCAATCTTGCCGAAGATTACGAAACGGACTTCAGGATTGATGTGATGGATAGCCTTGTCGAATATGTCGATGACGTGGCGGGGTACCTCCATACCGCCATGGAGTATCCGCCAGCCCGTGTTAAACCCTACAGGATCAAGCAGCAGATAGCCGCCGGCAAGATGCCCAAGGATGCCTGGTTTAACGCTACACAGATTCTCACGGGCCTGC
>JASFOC010000419.1:0-3326 GCA_050116715.1 Gammaproteobacteria bacterium | reverse complement strand
CTGCGGCGCAAACAGCTGGCGCAGGAAGCGGCGATAATGCTGGAAATATTCAACGACGCCTGGGCCAACAACTGGGGATTCGTCCCCCTGGCACATGACGAATTCCTGGACACCGTCAAAACACTGACTTCATTGATGCCCGACGACTACGTTCAGATTGCCGAGTATGAGGGGGAGCCAGTGGCCTTTATCGTCGCCCTGCCGAACATCAACGAGGCAATCCGGGACCTGGGAGGCAAACTGCTGCCCTTCGGCTGGGCCAAATTGCTGTGGCGCCTGAAGGTCCGTCACCCTCGCACGGCGCGGGTGCCGCTGATGGGGGTAAGACAGGAATTCCAGCACTCGCGACTGGGCCCGACGCTGGCATTTATGGTTATCGATGCGGTGCGCAAGGCCGTGCATGCCCGGGATGTCACCGATGTGGAAATGGGCTGGGTGCTCGAGAACAATGACGGCATGCGCAACATTATCGAAACGATTGGTGGTGAGGCTTACAAACGCTACCGCGTATACGAAAAGGTTCTGTAGAAATCCTATGCATCTCGATACTGATTCCCGTCCAATGATAGCCGTGGTGCTGGCGGGGGACCGCACCAAGAAAGATTCGCTGATCAGGCACACGCAAGCCGGGTGCAAGGCCCTGATCGAGATTGACGGTATTCCCATGGTGCGCAGGGTGCTGAATGCACTGCAGCAATCAAAGGCGGTGTTTAAAATCGTGCTCGCCGGGCCGGAGGCCCATGAAGTTGCGCTGGACAAACCGCTCAGTGAGATGATTGCCAGCGAAGAAATAAGCTGGCGTGCCCCTGAGGCAAGTCCCAGTGCCAGTGCCTTTCACACCATGCAATCACTGGAACCCGATACCCCGGTGCTGCTGACAACCACCGATCACCCGCTGCTTACACGGGAGATCGTTGATGCATTCAGCCGCCAGAGCCTTGCCGATGACGTCGATGTCACTGTGGGCCTGGCGCCCCATGCCCTGATCACAGAGGCCTATCCGGGCATAAAGAAAACGGTGTTTCGCTTCAGCGATGGTGATTTTTGTGGTTGTAACCTGTTTGCCTTTCTTACCCCGGAAGGACGGCAGGCAGCCAGATTCTGGCGCAAAATCGAGCAGCAGCGCAAGAAACCGCTGGTCCTGCTCGGCCTGTTGGGCTGGTGGATGGTGTTGCGCTACCGGCTGGGGATGTTGTCGCTGGAGGAAGCGCTGGCCAAGCTTGGCAAACGCCTGGGCTTGCGCATGCGCGCCGTTATCCTGCCGTATGCCAATGCCGCCATCGATGTCGATTCGATAGCCGACCTGGAACTGGTGAAAGGCTTTATGGCCGAACACCGCGAAGTGACGCACCCCTTCAATTCCGAATCAGCTTCAGGGAACGCTGGCCCCGTGCGGTGAACCGGTCGAGGGCACTGTCGTAGCCCCGGCACTCGACCTCCGCTTCCCAGCCGTTCGCTGTTCTGGTCACCGTGCAGCGGTTATAGTGCGCCACTTCGGCGCCGTGCAGCCCAGCGGCGGAGGCGGAGGGGACAGCCAGAACCGGCACCCTTCCGTGGCGGGTTTCCAGTTCACGGTAATGGGCCTTGTGGCCGTGTCCGTGCAGCACGAGTTCTGCACCGTAGGCCTGGATGAGCGCCTCCAGGGCCGCAGCATCGGTGAGTCGCTTGCGCCATTTCTCGGTGCCCGTCAGCGGCGAGTGATGCAGGTATATCACCCGGAACAGGCCCTGTCTGCGGGTTGCTTCGAGCAACCGGGGCAAACGCTCAAGCTGTTCCTTTCCCACGGTTCCGGTTGCCATCAATGGCGGGGTCGGGCAGGCGCTGGACAGGCCGATATAGGCGACAGCGCCACGGACACGCAGGCTCGGGAACCGTGGTGTGACCGGCACGTCGGACGCCAGGTAGTCCTCCCAGAGCGCAAACGTATCCTGCCAGGCGGCCTTGACCAGGGCGTCGTGATTCCCGGGGACCAGTGCTATCTGGCGCGGACTGCCAAGTTGCTGCAGCCACGCCCGCGCCTGGGCGAACTCCTGGGGCAGGCCAATCTGGGTAAGGTCGCCCGTGACCAGCAACTGTTCCACCGGACGGGCCTGCAGGTCATGTTGCAGTGCGGTCAATATTTCCCGGCGATGCTGGTGGCGGCGTTTGCGGCGCCAGGAGAGATACCCGAGCAGCCGTTTGTTCAGCAGCTGCCTGCCCCTGGCGCCTTCCAGGGTTGTCAGGTGGGGATCGGAAATATGTGCGAAATGAGCCTGCATACCGGTGGCTCAGACCCGGCGAATGATGGCACCCAGGCCGGCCAGTTTCTGCTCGATATTGGCGTAGCCCCGGTCCAGGTGGTAAACCCTGTCTATGGACGTCTCGCCGTCCGCCGCCAGTGCGGCGATGACCAGGGCGGCGGACGCGCGCAAGTCGGTGGCCATCACCGGTGCGCCCTGCAGGCGCTCGGTGCCCTGGACCACGGCAACATGCCCTTCAAGGGAGATATCTGCACCCATACGCTGAAGCTCGGCAACGTGCATGAAGCGGTTTTCGAAGATGTTCTCCACCAGCGTGGAGGTGCCCTCGGCCAGTGTATTGAGTGCCATAAACTGTGCCTGCATATCGGTGGGGAAGGCCGGGTAGGGCGCGGTGCTGATATTGACCGCCCGGCAGCGCCTGCCGCCGCTGTCCAGCTCCACCCAGTCGGCGCCGTGGCGTAGTTTCACGCCCGCATGCTCCAGCTTGGTCAGCACGAAACGGAGGAAATCCGGATTGGTATTCAGGATGGTCACCTTGCCGCGGGTGGCGGCCGCCGCGACCAGGAGCGTGCTGCTTTCGATACGGTCGGGCGGCACCCGGTGACAGGTTCCGCGCAGGCTGCTCTGCCCCTCGACGGTCAGCTGGCTGCTGCCAATACCCTGGATGGTCGCCCCCATCGCGACCAGCAACATGGCAAGGTCGCTGACCTCAGGTTCCATGGCGGCGTTTTCAATCACGGAGGTGCCCTCGGCAAGTGCGGCCGCCATGAGCAGGTTTTCGGTCGCTGTCACCGAGGGCGCGTCCATGACGATACGGGCGCCCCGCAGGCGCGTGGCCCTGGCCTTGATATACCCGCCGTCGATCCTGATCTCTGCCCCCATGCGCTGCAAGCCGGAGATGTGCTCGTTTACCGGCCTTGAGCCAATGGCGCAGCCCCCCGGGAGGGAAATATCCGCCTCGCCAAAACGGGCGAGCAGCGGGCCGAGCAACAGGATCGACCCGCGCATGGTTTTCACTAATTCATAAGGGACTCGCACGGAGTGCACCTGGCTGGTATCGATTCCCAGTTCGGTTTCTTGCCTGTC
>JASFOC010000418.1:0-3328 GCA_050116715.1 Gammaproteobacteria bacterium | reverse complement strand
AGTAGGCTGGTAGTGGGAGCGGCCCCGCCAGCACATTTCGCCTGCATTAAGGGACTGTTGGCTTTCTTCCAGGACGTTCGGAAGTGACAGATGCGACCCGGGACGACGAACAGTACATTTGGATCGAAAGTAACCGTCCAGCCATCGGACCGTGAATGACTGCTTCCAGTACCAACACGACATGATGGCCGGAAACCTGTATGTCTCATTAGGAGCGCATACTTGCCATTTAGTGATCGCTTATATTAGACATCTTATATATGCATCTCGTGTGGCGCCTGACTCGGCAGGTATCTTGCCATTCGTGGCCGGTACGATGCTACAGCCTGGCCAGGCTGCATATGGGAAACTTCGGTCGGCAAAAGGCGTCACCAAGACGAAGCGGAGGTCAGTTTCTGGCACTATTCCTTGGCGCCAGAATCCATTGCGCCGACGCAGTAACGTTGCACAAGTTCGGCTTTCATCCCAGCACCGAATTCATCGATCCAGAGCCATTCATAATAATCTCTGCCCACCGCACTGGGTGGCCGGGGCTCTTTCAGCCAGTTCACTCGCATGCGATGATCCCGCAGATAAATATCCATCGCCTCCTGCACAGGTTCTAGCTGCCAACCGGTTTTTTCAAATTCAATTTGATCGGCGCAGATTTCATCCGCCCGTGTGGCCGAAACCATAACCAGCAGCACCCCGGCGGCGAATGCGCGCAACCGCAAAAATTCCTTTGTCATGACGCAATCCTCTCTTCAAGCACCTGAGCAGCCAAACGCCACTGTTGGAGCGCGGCGCTGAATTTCGTGGGACTCACGGGGCGACCCCTCGAGAAATACTGAATTGATTTGTATGCATAATATGGTAATTGACCCTGGGCGGTGATGCCACGAGCAATTGCCGAAGTCCCGGTCGGGACCGAATCAGCCACCGCCTCCGGTCGCACACCCGCCGTTCACCTTCCCGAAGCCTCTTCCTCAGAAGCGTCATTGAATCCCAGCCGGAAGGACCTCCTGGCTCGGTCATCGAAGTCATCCTGCGAAGTCACATCCCTGCGGCCGTCTGCGGAGCGGGGTTGGGCCCCGGGGCGGGTGTATCCGCGGGTCGGGAACGTCCGAGAGCGTGCCGGTTCGGGCCACAGTGGCGGCAAAATGGACCTCGCCGGAGGTTGCCGGGTCCGCGACGACGAGGGGATGCCGAGTATGGGGTTTTCAGCGGGACCAACAGCAAAAAAAAGGAAAACTGACGGCCCGGCCACCGATGTCGGCAGCCGGGATATCATATTTCCATTGGTATAGCCATATGTAACGAACTACGGCGACTCAGGCATAGCAGCATTGATGGCGTCGTCTACACAGCGGGCAGATTCAGCTTGTGTCTTCGATGACAATCTAGCATAGCGAAAACTGGTCTGAACTTGCCGGTGTCCCAGCGCGACTTGCACATCAAAAAGCGTCCTTCCACTATTCACGAGAAACGATGCATGCATATGCCGCAGGTCATGAATCCTCAAGTGGGGTAACTCCGCATTATTCCGCAAACGCGCCCATACCTTGTGAATGGTGACATAGGGCTTGCCTGTCTTGCGATTTATGAAAAGGTACTCATACGTTCCCTCCGAGGTTAGATGGTCAAGCACGGAACAGGCAGTGCTATTCAATGCAATTGTATGATGCCGTTTCCCCTTGGCAGTTTCAGCCGGGATTTGCCACATTTTGTTCTGCCTGGATATGTCCACCCATTTGGCTTGTAACGCCTCATTTAATCGAGCGCCGGTTGATAGTAAAAATATGGCAATCATGCAAACCGTACGATTCTTGTCGGTTTGCAGTAACTTCATCAGCCGTTTCAACTCGTCGTCATCTAGATAGTGCTCCACACGATTGTCTGGGTTGAACATCTTAATGCCGGCAGCGGGGCTCTTCTCCAACATATTGAACTCCACGGATTTGGCTAGAATGTGCCGTAGCAGGGCCAGGAAGCGGTCAGCATAAGCAGGTGACAGGCCATCCTCGCGCAACCCGACATGCCACGCGGTGGTGTCGTGGCGCATGATCTGGTCCAGCCTTTTGGACCCGAAGGCAGATTTCACCCGAAGGTCGAACATCTGCGACTTCTTCTTCCAGCCACGATTGTGAACCTTGCAGTACGGTAGGTAGTGATCACGGAAGAAGGCATCTAAAGTCGGTACAGCCTTCGTTGCTTCTCGATCAGATCTTGGGTCTTTACCCAGGGTGATTTCGGCCTTGAGTTTCTTGGCGCGCAGGCGGGCTTCATCTAGGCTGATTTCAATGGTTGTTCCCAGTTTCTGATGCTGGGTCTTGCCGCCTTGCTTCCAGCGGAGGTAATAGGTGCCTTGACCGGGACTGGTGGCGCGGACCTCGCAGTAGAGACCCGTGCCGCCTTTGTCGACGTATTCGACGCGCCGTTTGCCTTCCGGGCATGTGAGGCCGTCGGGCACGATGGTTTTCAGGTTGATGATCATGATGTAAATCTCCTGTTGCTTGTATGAAAAAATGGATAGGGGGAGGCGGCCATACACTCATGTGGAATGCACAGCCGCCGATTACGAGTTGGTGTTAGTAGTCTTCTTCGGGGTCAATCAAAGACGGAGTGACCGGGGCGCAAGTGCCGTCGGCATCCCCTGAAACATCCGCAACGCCGCCACATTCGAGCGCCGGCACGGGCACCCGCGTTTCTTCAACGGTGGGTGTTGCCGCAACGCCTGAGGCATCCGCAACGCACTCGACCTCGCCGGCGTTGGCATCCGGTGAAACGTTGCAGCGTTTCGGCAAATCGCCGGGGGTGGCGAGATACCGGGAAAACGCGTCGGTGAACTGCGCCGCCTCATACCCTTTTGGCGTGAAAGCCCCGAAGCGAACGGTCTTGGGCTTGATGCCGTATGGGGCCAAAAGATTCGCCAGTTGGCGAGGGGTGAGCGGTTTGCCCCGGTTGTGGGTCGCCCAGGGTTTTTCTTCGTCACTGACCAGCGCATCGATCAGGTCAGTCGTTTTCAGTTTTTCTACCTGCTTGCTCTCGAAAACAAACTGAATATCCTCGAGCAACTCGTTTCGGTGCTCACCGCATCTTCGGCCGCAGCGGAAAACTTCAACGCCGCCGCCGTCGCCCGCTGCACCCAATCCGGCCCGGCACACCCGGCTATGGCCAGCAGAGGTTCCCAGTTGTCATGGGCCCGGTCGCTGAGCGCATCAGACAGATCGGGGCGAGTCAGCCGTACCTGCTGGGAATGATCCTCGGCAAACCGTGCCAGCTTGGATGCGATTTCCTCGAACAATCCAGGTTCGGTGTGGCGGAGGCGTTCCACCTTTTCATGCGGCAG
>JASFOC010000417.1:0-3336 GCA_050116715.1 Gammaproteobacteria bacterium | reverse complement strand
CGTCACCGGCGGCACCGCGCCCATCATCGACGCGACCGTGCCCGCGGCAGAGGCCGCCGCCCGGGTGGTCGACCCCCTGCCCTCGGCACTGGTACTAACGGCCATCGTCATCGGCCTCGGCGTCACGGCCGTGATGCTGTCGTTTGCGATTCGCATCCATCAGACCAGGCGCACGCTCAACATCGATGAATGCACGGAGTCGAAATGGTAGACAGCCTGCTGCAGCCGCTGGGCCTTTACGTCATCGCGCTCGGCGCCGGCTTCCTCATCCCGCTGTTCTTCCGGGCCAGCCCTGTTTCGGCGGTGCTGGTCTTCCTCACCGCGCTGTCCTGGATGGTCGTGACCGCCGCCTGGAACCTGCTGGCAGTGGTCAAGGGCGCGCCGACCATAGAAATACTGACCGCCGGTGTGCCCCCGCCGTTCTCGATCAACCTGCGTTTCGGGCTGTTCGAGGGCGGTTTCGTGCTGGCGGTAAACCTGATCGCGTTGCTGGCAGCGTGGCACTACCTGCCGACACTGCGCACCCAGGCCAGTGCCCTGCTGCTCTACCTGATCATGGTAATGGGCATCAACGGCATGATCATGACGCGCGACCTGTTCAACCTGTTCATCTTCATCGAGATCACCTCCATCGCGACCTATGCCCTGATCGGCATGCAGCATACCGCCGGGGGGCTTGCCGCAGGCTTCAAGTACATCATCGCGACCTCGGTGGCTTCGGCCCTGTTCCTGCTGGGCACGATCTTCCTCTACTACCTGACCGGCACGCTGAATATCGATAACATGGTGGCGCAGCGCGAACTCATCAGCGGTCCGATCGGTTTCATCGCGACCCTGTTCGTCCTCACCAGCCTGCTGATCGAACTCAAACCCTACCCTGCCAATGGCTGGGGCCTGGACGTGTACGAAACGGCGCCCGGCGGCATTGCCTCGCTGATCTCCGTCGGCGTTTCCGCCGGCGTGTTCTTCGCCCTGTTCAAGATGCTGGCGCTGCTGGACAACTACCTGGTGAGCATCGCGGTGGTCGGGGGCGCGACTTTCCTGGTGTCCAACCTGATCGGCCTGAAGCAGGAGAATGCCAAACGCCTGCTGGGCTACTCTTCCATCGGCCAGATGGGGCTGTTGACGCTGGCGCTGGCCGCCACGGCACAACTGGGCGCCGAGGTGCAATTGCCGCTGATTATCGGCGGCCTGTTTATCAACCACCTGCTGGCCAAGGCCGGGCTGTTCTGGCTGGCGGGCCTGCTGGACCGCACGGCCATCAGGGACTGGTCGGCACTTGCCGGGCGGCCGCTGCTGTTGCTGGTGTTCGGCACCCTGCTGGCGGCGCTGGTGGGACTGCCGCCCTTCCCCGGCTTCTGGGCCAAGTGGGTGCTGGTGATGGAACTGGCCGCGGGCGGCCTGTATCCCTGGATCGTGGTCGTTGTGCTGGGCTCGTTGCTGGAAGCCGCCTACCTGTTCCGCTGGTTCACGCAGGCCCTGGAGGCTCAGGAGAAAGATACGCCCGTCGCCGTCAGCAGCCTGCAGCTGGCACCCGTCGCACTGGCCGCCCTGCTGCTGTTCATCTGTGGCTATGGTATGGCCGTGCAGCTGGGGACCGGCACCCTCGCCATCTTCCTGCCGCTGCTGGCCGGTACCGTCCTGTGGCTGCTGGACGGCCTGCCGGGTCGCCTGAAGAGCCTGCTGATGCTGGCGCTAGTCGCCGCGGGCGGCGCCTGGCTGACGCTGGATCTGGAGGGACTGAACCGCATCTTCGGTTTCATCCTGGTCGGTGGCGGCGTGCTCATCAGTCTCGCCACCCAGTACCGCGCCGACCGGCGCCGCGGCTTCTACCCGCTGCTGACCATCCTGCTGCTGTCGCTGGCCACGCTGCTGCGCGCCGACACCAGCCTGGCATTTTTCTTCAGCTGGGAACTGATGACCGTGAGTTCCTACCTGCTGATCACCCTCGGCAGAAACGGGGTAAAACCATCGCTGACCTACCTGCTGTTTTCACTCGGCTCGGCCTACTGCCTGCTTGCCGGCTTCGCCGTCGCCTATGCCGCCACCGGCAGTATCGAGCTGGCCGCGCTGGGGAGCACGGGAGACGCCATGGGTGTGGTCTTCAGCCTGCTGGCGGCCGGCTTCATCATAAAGACCGGCGGCCTGGGCGTGCACATCTGGGTGCCGGGTGCCTACGCGGAAGCGGACGACGATTTCAGCGCCCTGCTGTCCGCCGTCGTCAGCAAGGCAGGCATCTTCGGCCTGGTGCTGGTCGCCGCGCAGCTCGGCATCCGCTCCGACATCGGTCTCGACCCGGCCTACGTGCTCGGCTGGATCGGCATGCTCACTGCCACCTTCGGTGCGCTGATGGCGGTCTTCCAGGAAGACATCAAGCGGACCCTGGCCTACTCCAGCATGAGTCAGCTCGGCTACATCATCACCGGCATCGCGCTGATGAGCCACCTCGGCTGGGTCGCCGCGCTGTACCTGACGGTGAACCACTTCCTGTTCAAGGGCATTCTGTTTCTTGCCGCCGCCGGCGTGGTATTGCGTACCGGTGAACGGCTCATGTACAAGATGGGCGGGCTGATCAAGAACATGCCGTTCACCTTCGTCGCCACCATGTTCGCCATCATCGCCATGTCAGGCGTGCCGCCCCTGACCGGCTTCGGCGGCAAGTGGCTGCTGTTTAATGCCGTCATGGACAAGGGCTGGTACTGGCTGGCCGCGCTGGCGTTCTTCTCCAGCGCCGTGGCCTTCCTCTACATGTTCCGGATACTGCAGACCGTGTTCCTGGGACAGCGCAAGCTGGCGCACGCCAGACTGCGCGAGGCACCGGCCATCCTGCTGATTCCCCAGTACGTGCTGATCGCCATCATCATGCTGCTCTCCGCGTACCCGAAACTGCTGCTCGACCCGCTGTCGGCGGCCGTCAGCCCGTGGCTGGGCGGCGGCCTGGTGTGGGACGGCCTTGCCTTGCAGACCCGTCTCGGCTACTGGAATGCCCCGATGATCATGGGCATCATCGCCGGCGTCTGGATGGTCCCGCTGGTGATCCTGCTGCTGGCCTCGCTGACCCTGAAAATCCAGAAGGTCGGCCAGTTCAACATCGTGTATGCCGCGGAACGCCCGCACCGCCCCGAGGACACCCATTTTGCCTATAACTTCTTCGCGCACTACGACCGCGCCATCGGCTTCCTGGTGCGACCGCGCGCGACAGTCTTCTGGAATGCCGCCGTCGAGTGGAGCCATTCCCTGGCCGCGTCACTGCGGGTTTTCTACAATGGCAACGGCCAGACCTACGCGCTGTTGATCCTGATGTATCTCGTGGTGTTGTACCTAGTGAATGGAGGA
>JASFOC010000416.1:0-3337 GCA_050116715.1 Gammaproteobacteria bacterium | reverse complement strand
ATATTGGTGCTGTCGCCGGGCGTCTCCCCGTGACCCGGGGCATCGATCGCTAGCACCTGAAAGCCGGCGCGCAGCAACGGTTCGACAAACGCCGCCGCCTGGCTGCCACGGCCGGACCAGCCATGCACGAACAGCACAACCGGGCCGGCACCCCAGCGATAGATGGCCACGGGCAGGCCATCGACCTGCAGTGTTTCCCTCCCCGCCTGAGCGGCAACACGCCTGCCGGCTGCTGACTCGGGAAAACGCCGGGTGCGAAACCACAGACGGTAGGCCCAGCGGCCCATCAGGCCGGGCAGAATCCGGCCGAGGTTTGCAAACAGAAAACGCATCACCCGCAAGGCTGGCGCCGGCTTGCGCTGTGCCGAACGGCCACCGTGTAATTGCTCCTTTCTGTGTCCGGGTCTTGCCATGGGTCGTTGCCGAATGCTGCCGTATTACTGGGTCTGACAAATCTCGTTGACGCATCCTGCGTAGCCAGGTGCAGGCCTGCAGGGCCGACAAAAGCGCGAAGCGCGTTGAACACCCGAAGGGTGGCCCGCAGGGTGCGCGAAGCAAATACACCCGGGGAAACCAAGCAGTATTCCCGGATTTCGCCCGGCAATTGCTCCTGCGTCGTCTAAAGGCGCCTAGCTTTGGTACTCTGCCTCCTGCATGGCCCAGGCCGGTTTCCCGACCGGTTCCCGGGCTCTCCCTCTCCCTGCAGTCGTACTGCTCCATCCAGGCTACGGATTTGTCACCCGTGTATGCAAGCGTCAATAATTGTGAGACAACGTCCAGGCACCCAGTTCTGCAGCATAGGCGGATTTCTGCGCCGCCCAGGACAGGGTGGAAAGATCCGGCACTGGCGGTAACCCGCCCCCGTCGCCGGACCTGCACCACTGCAGCAGTCGGTCGGCGATTGCGGCACCCTCGCGTTCTGGATCATCAAGGTACGACGGGTAGCGGTAAGGCGCGGCAAAAAATTCCGGGTACGCCAGGCGATCCGGCACCAGCGGGATACAACCGGATACGACCGCCTCCTGTACGGCAAGACCCTGGAATTCGTGCAGCGCGGTACTCAGCACGATATCGGACTGCTGCAGGAGTTGCCTGTAGTCCGCCACTTCCTGCACCATGCCCCAGCTGCCGAGGTACCTCCCGAAGCGCGTCTGCATCGCTGCAAATTCGGCAGGCCGCCGGCGGAACTGCTGCCCGATGACATGCATCCGGAAATCCATACCTGCCTGATGTAATTGTCCCAGCGCGGCCAACAGCCGCTCCGGCCCCTTGTCGTATTCCCAGCGATGATTCCAGACAATGGTCAGCGGCTCATCGCTGGCAGTCCTGCTGGCGGCTGTGAACCAGGCCGTTTCCAGCGGCACCGGCAGTACCCGGCTCTTTGCGGCAATATGCGCAACCACCCCGGACGGCACCGCATCCGGCATCTTGTCCAGCAAGGCCTGGATACCCTCAAGACAGGTGGCCAGATTCCAGCCGGAGTTGAATACCACCCGATCGGCAGCCAGCAGGGTGTACAGGTTGACCATCATGGACTCGACCCTGCCCGGCTGCTGTCTGCCCGCCGGATAGGCAAACTGGTTTTCATGACAGTAGACCAGGGTCGGCAGTTGTGTCAGCGCAGGCACCAGCCCGCGCAGGGTGGAGAGGTCCGTCATCGAGGTCGTCACCAGCAGATCGTAGCGACGTTCCAGCAACGCGCGTTCCCCACAGGCCCAGCTCAGGCTGTTGCCGCGAATGCGCCAGGCAAAATTTCGCGCTGGCAGGGTCAGCAGCGTCCATTCCCACGCCGGGAAGGCGGCCACGAGTCCCTCGCGCCAGCGGCGATGACTGTGCGCATCATAGGCTGACAGCAACAGCACTCGCATGTGCACTCACCTCACCGGGTCGGAGACCGGCTGCTCGGCGTGCAGGTAGACCCGCCCCCGGTAGTGGCGTGAGACCACGACGAACAGCATGGCCGTGACCAGCATCAGCAGGGTGAAGAACAGGAAGTAATCCGCACCCGCCAGCCGGCTCTCGCCGCCCGGGACATCGATGAGGAAATTGACCGCGCTGGTGAACAGGTTGCCAAGCGAAATCGACAGCATGAAGAACGCCATCACGAACGATTTCATGCTGCGGGGTGCCTGGGAATAGGAAAACTCCAGGCAGGTGATCGATACCATGACTTCTGCCGAAGTCAGCACCACGTAGGCCAGCAACTGCCAGCCGATGAAAGGCTGCCCACCCCTGTCAATCGCAAGCTGCAGGCCGGTGGGAATCGCAAAGGCGGCGGCTGCGACAAACAGGCCGATGGCGATCTTGCGCAGCGGCGTGAGTGGAAACACGCGGTCGATGGCTGGATAGACCCCGTATGAAAATACCGGGATCAGCAGCATCACCAGCAACGGATTGGCCGCCTGGATCTGCGCCGGCAGCACCTCGATGCCGAACACCTGGCGATCCATGTGCTGCGCCTGCAGTACCCACGAGGACGCTGTCTGGTCGAACAGCGACCAGAACACGGCAACAAACAGGTAGATGATGCCCAGGCGCCCCAGCGCACCAAGTCCGACCCTGCCAAGCGAATCGGCCAGGAAGCGCCGGCCGTGTGCCGGGATGTGCACAAACCGGTAGCGACCGGCCCAGAAGACCACGGTAGCCAGCAGCATCAGCACGCCGGGCACGCCAAAGGCGACCGAAGAGCCGTAACGCTGCAGCAGCCAGGGTGTTGCCAGGCTGGAGATGAAGGCCCCCAGATTGATGGCAAAGTAGAACCAGGCGAAGGCCCGCGACAGCAGGCCGGCATTGGTCTGGCCGAACTGGTCGCCAAGGTGCGAAGACACACAGGGCTTGATGCCGCCCGCGCCCAGCGCAATCAGGCCCAGTCCGATGGCCAGGCCCGCACGGGTATCATCGAAAGCCAGGGCGAAATGCCCGCTGCAGTACACCAGTGACAGCAGGATTATGGTGCGGTACTTGCCCAGCAGGCCATCAGCAAGCAGCGCACCCAGCAGCGGGGTGAAGTAGACGGCAGAAGCAAACAGGTGGAACCACCCCTTGGCCTCGTCTTCCGACATGACGTCCAGTACGCCACTGCTGCTGGCCAGATGCTGCGTCATGAACACCACGAGGATGGCCCGCATGCCATAGTAGCTGAAGCGCTCCGCCGCCTCGTTGGCGACGATAAAGGGAATGCCTGCGGGCATCCCGGCGCGGGCCAGCGGCGCCGTGTCATACTTTGCCATGGATGTCATCAACCCTGTTTTATTGCAGGGAATCATACAAGAAGCGGCCGGGGAATAACGGACCTGGCGCCACGCAGACTTGTGGCCTGCAGGGAAACCGGTTTGCC
>JASFOC010000415.1:0-3341 GCA_050116715.1 Gammaproteobacteria bacterium | reverse complement strand
GGAGGAAGTAGTTGGCGCGATGGCAAACAATCACTGGGATGCCTGTTCCGTACTGATCGCCAGGCAACCGCTTAAAAATATCTACAGGGATGACATGTGGTCGATCGAATATATCAAGCAACGCAAACTGAGTCATCGACCCGGTCCGTTTACCGCCTGGCGCTCCTTGATAAGGGAGACTATCGGCCAGTTTGATGGTGATTATTACGGAGCTGGTGACAAGGATTTCTGGGCCAGAATACAGGCTTCCGGCATCCGCTATGGACTCGTAAGAAAAGTCCTTTACCTTTACAGCAAGAGCCCCGGACAAATCTCAAAATCCACCACCGGCCGTGAACGACGCAGAAATGACAAGATCCTTGCAGCCGGAAAACCCTACCCACTGAAGTGGCCTTACAGGAAATTCCCCTATTACTCGCTGTTGCAGTTGCAACTACGCCTGTTTCCGCGGACGCTCTGCATGGACATCAGTCTCGACCATGACTGACACACTCAACCAACTGCATTAATATAGCAGCAGGGAAATACTCATGCGAGTCAGGGGTGACTGGAAGAAAGTGTTTCGACACAGAAAAACAAGCCAATGACTGACTGCACCGGCCTGGCTGCCAGCCACCGGGTAAAGCGCCCCTGACATCTGGACAGTCCTGTATGCTATCCCGCTTCGGCTAATATGTCGCCGTAAAGGCTTATGATGAGAAGATAATCAGTATATTTTCCGAAAATGCCTGGTTGTTTGCATCGGCATCGCGAAATCAGTTGCCGACAGAGGCACCACCCGAATCAGACAGGAGCTGAAAAATACTTTCCCTGCACCGTTCGGCATTGACAATATAACGGTGTCTCCTGTTGCGCTCGCGCCAGCCCGCAGGCCGTAGCAACCATGGAATAGCCTGTTTCCGCATGGCTCTGAATTTATGACGTGCCTTCATCGACTGCAGCGAGACATCCCAGTATTCATTGAGCAAACCAGCATAAGATTGTTTTTCCGGAAAACTTTCATCAGGCAGGGCATCAAAAACTTCTCGTCCCAGTTGATGCAAGCGCTCGCGGGTCAGGTGCCGCAGTGGCTCGTCCGATCCATGCTGCGAGGCCGGATGAACCAGAAACTCTGAATAAACACCAGTGGCAATGGCCCAGCGCGCCTGAAAAGAATTTATTACAGCCCATGCCGTATCACAGGCATGACTGTAACCAAGAGGAAATGGATGATCGTGCAAGTACCCAGTACGATAGATGTTGCTAGCCGAACTCCCGAGCAGGCTGCCGGGTACTGAAAGCACATTCCACAGAAATACTTCGAGACCATCTATAAGGCCGGACCGGTTTTCACCCTTCCATTCAATATACCTGTGTATCGGCCATCGCTTGTCCAGCGTTTCTCCGGACATTGACATCATTCTGGGCGGACTGATCACCAGGTCGCTGTTATTCTGCTGCCCGACGGCCAGAAGCGCCTCGATGCTTTTCTCGGGCATAGTGTCACCCACAGTCGCGATATAGGTCCATGGCGCGCGGATCTGCCGCAGGCCAAAATTCCATGATTCATACAGACCCGGAGGATGGGACAAGTGCCTTACATTGGTCCCGTTCAGGTTCTCTAACAGGTACTCGGATGTACCATCTGAGGATTGACTATCTACGGTTACCACTTCCTGCACCCGATGCAACCAGGGGCGCAATGCCTTCACGTGGCGCTCCAGCCATGGCATTGAGTTGAATGTAGGAACAAGCACTCCCAGCGGAAGCGCATCAGCATTCAATTGTTCTTCCACCATCGTTTTTTCTTGCGCCTGTATCGCCGTGCATCCTGCACCATTAACAGCATATCTTCGCCATGCTTGTGTGCATAAGCAGTCAATTCCGAGCGAATATCTCCCGGGTAGAAGATCACAACATCGTTATATACCATCAATCGATGGTCCTGACTGAGTTTCAGTAATGCCTGAACGAGCTCATGGAAATCCGGCCAGTCTGCAAGCCTGTGCGGTTCAGGCGGAGGGGAGAGGTATAATCGGGCATCATCAATAAGCAGGACACTGGAAGGATGCAGTGACCCTATCGCCTGTAACTCATCCAGCAATGGGCTTTGCGAATCACTACCAGCTGTGTCATCGGCACAGCACCAGTGTGCATCCAGCCAATACAGCACGGCTCGTGATGCAAAGTCTTCTCTGTGCTGACGCAGGAAGTCAGGGGAATCACTCAGGGCCAGATGCATGCCTGACAGGCCGCGAAAGCGTTTGGTTGCAGAGCGATGCAATTCCTCTGACATTTCAACCGAGTGCAGCTCGGTGAAGTACCTGGCGGCTATTTCAAGCGTATCCCCCTTGAAAGTCCCGGTTTCCACGAATGCAGTCAGTGGCAGGGACCTTGCAAGCATTTCCAGCAACCCCTCTTCTAAATAGAAACTAATTGCACCCATTGCTGTTCCAATTCATATTAAACGCCTGAAATGCATTGCATTGACCCGGCAAATAATACCCAAACCAGGCAAGCCGGTCATTTATTCACTCCCCAGAGGCCAGTATCATTTGGCTCATCCCCCCGGTTCCTTATGCGGCAAATCAGAATACGCCACATTCGCACTCAATCGAGGATCATACCGTGAATTTCTGTTAAACACAGAATGTCGCAAGATCTCTTCTGCTGACTTCCATCATCTGCTCGCTACATCTCTCAACAGCAGGGCCATGCATGTGACAATCTTCACCGTAATAATTTGATTTCGCATACATGTGGTCATACAGTTCACCTGCAGCGTGAATGCCTGACCCCAGGGGAAAGCCTCTGATGTTATCAGAAGTTTCCTGTATTTCTGGCTCTGGCAGCCTTCTGATCATGCGTCTCACCTATCAAACAGTATGAGCTCCAGGTCATACGAATTTCGCCCTGGTGGCATGCATGATATTGCCGGCATCACCGGGGCCAGCATCCTGCATGTACACATCATGCAATCCTTCTGGCCGCATATCGGACAGAATACCAGCTCGCGACCAGCTAGCCATTATCAATCTGTTTCTCGGCGGCCATGAAATTGAGGATACCTGCAAATCGATTGTCTTTGTTCCCATTGCACTGACTACAGCCAGTGCAATCAGGCTCAGGTGCCCGACCCGACTGGAGTCGGCATTAATTCAGGTACTGCTACCAGTCTACATACTGTGCTGGTCTTGTCGGCTAATACCAGCAAACCTGTTTTGTTTAGCATCAGTGCAAAAGCACATGCCACGCAATGATCAATTCGGGCGTGCCGCGTGTTTATGCCCCGATTGTGCTGCCTAACATAACAAGCCTCCCACCCCATTGCACAATCCGGAACTAGTATTGTGTCTCACAGA
>JASFOC010000414.1:0-3342 GCA_050116715.1 Gammaproteobacteria bacterium | reverse complement strand
ATATCTTTTTCCTGCCGGGCAACCGCATCGCCCTGATCGATTTCGGCATGATCGGGCATCTCACCGAGGAACGCCGCTTCCAGGTGATCGAGTTGCTGCACGGCATGGTGGAGCGCGATACCTCGGGCGTTTGCGAGGTGCTGCTGGAATGGTCCAACAGCGTCAGCGCGCCTTCGGAATCCCTGGTGTCGGATATCTGTGCCTTCCTCGACCAGTACCACGGTCTGCCGCTGGGGCAAGTCAGCTTTCCCGACATGCTGCGGGACATGATGGCGATGCTGCGGGACAACCAGCTGGTGCTGCCGGCGGACCTGTCGATGATGTTCAAGGTCTTCCTGACCCTGGACGGTTTCTGCCGCCAGATAAACCCCGACTTCGACCTGGTCGCAGAAGCGAAGCCGTTTGTGCGCCACGCGATGATCATGCGCTACACGCCGCAGGAGGTCGCGAAACGCGGCTGGCACGGCTTGTCCGGCCTGATCGACCTGTTGACCGGTTTGCCCAGGGATATGCGCCGCCTGGTGCTTGCGGCACGACGCGGCGCCCTGCGGGTCCACATCGACATCGAGGAACTGGAGCACTTCGGTGAGCGCCTCGACAGCGCAGCCAGCCGGCTGACCGTCGGCATGATCACCGCTGCCTTCATTATCGGGACCTCCATCATGCTGTCAGTCAGCGGCGATACCGAGTACCTGGCGATGTCGATTCTTGCCGGGCTCGGGTTTTCCCTTGCCGCACTTGGCGGTGTCTGGGTGCTGATGTCGATCTGGCGCGGACGCCATTGAGACAGGTATAACTCCCGGTCAACCGGATGCCTGCGAGGCAGGCATCCGGCCGGGGTAATTTGCCGGGCGGCAGCAACAACCCGCCCGGACCGTGACCGTGGATTGTAGTAACGGCGCAACGGTAAAAACCGCCCTCCCGGAAATTCACCGGCATCCAGGGTCGGGTTCGCGCCCGGCGCCGCAGCTTCCCGGTTGAACATCCCGGTAATTTCACCACAAACCCGGTACCAGTCCCGGTGCACAGCTACGAGACGTTTGCCTGTGGTTCAGGACGCAGGCAACCCGGGCGCTGGTGTGGCATCTGCTGGCATTCAGTTGCATTGCAGACGGTTGCGCGGGTCCGATACCGACAGCCATAATACTGCCCGCGCACGGTACCAGAAGCTGCACGAGAAGCGGCACACTGCAGACAAGGCCTGTTGTCCCGCTAACTGTCCGTCCGTGACTGGCCACGTAATGCATGGAAAACAAGGGAGGCAACGATGCAGGAAAAACGTGATGAGCTAAACCGGCTTGTCGGTGCCATTGACATGATCAGCCTGCTCCGCGAGGAGATGGAACAGTGGCTGGAAGAAGCCCAGGACGAATCTAAACAGGAAACGCTGGAAAACGTAGTGGGACATCTGGGCGCCATCGAAGAAGAATACAGGCAGCGGCATGCGACTCTACAGGCTTCCATGACCTAGATTCAGTCCATGGCTTTGCTGTGCCGGAACACTCTTCAGTCCGGCTTCATCTTCCCCCGCCTGCAGGTCATTGCTATCCCGGCAATCCGTTCTCCTTCGGGGAGCCCCCTGAAGGCATGAAAATGTTGGGGCGGGATCAACCAAGGGATAACTGCCTGATTTCACGCTCCCTTATCCCGGCCTGCTTCCGGCAGGAGAATTTATACCCGGTTTAACCCGGTGGCATGGCATCCCTGTCCGGCGGGTATAACCCGTCATAGAACAACTTGCTTTCATGGTCTTGCTGATAATCCAGGCAATGTTTACCGGGCAGCAGTGGTATTATTCGCCTTCGTGGCGCGGGCGTGGTTTGAAGGCCATGGTCCGCCAGAAGGCGATGCCGGCACTTCGGGGGGCGTGGCATGAAATGCCGGGTAGTGTTGAAGCGTTCGTCGGGAATGCAGGAGATGCGGAAAAGATATCTGTCACTCCGTGAATGCCTGTGGTGCTGCCATGGGGCAAGAGAATACGATTGCTAAAATGATGAGATGCCTCTTACTTGTAGCGATATTTCTGCAAAGCCAGCCCTTATATGCTGGCTTGAGAATGGAATTCAAGTATCCGGATGGTTCCACAAACTGGCAGCATGTCGCCAACTGGTCCGGTGGAATACTGATCCTGTTATTGTCGATTGCAGTCATAATTCTTTTCTTTACGCGACGACAGGTCCGCAAGTCCAACCGGGAACTGAACGAGATCCGGAATGAGCTTGAGTTGCGTGTGCAGGAGCGCACCGCCACGCTGGACGAGTCGAATCGTTTACTCAAGGAAACCAATAAACTGCTGGAAAACGAGATAAGCATGCACGTGAGTACTGCATCCAGGCTGCGTGCTTCAGAGTCATATATCAAGAATATTCTGAAATCCATGCCGCTGATGCTGGTTGGCCTGAACAAGGATGGGGAGGTCACCCAGTGGAACAAGCGGGCTGAAGAAATTACCGGCCTGCTAGCAGAGGATGTCCTGGGTAAGAACCTGTGGGATGCCTACCCGATCATTACTGTGTCGCCCGGTCTGGTCAACGAAGCCATGCAAAAGCATGAAACGATTACCATCAAGCACAGCCAGCGCGGTCAATACTACTTCGATATCACCATCTATCCACTTCGGGACCAGGTTGATACCGGTGTCGTGATCCTGCTTGACGATGTGACCAAAAAAATACTCGCCGAGAATATGCTGATTCAGAATGACAAGATTTCCTCCATGGGTGAACTGGCATCATCAATGGCCCATGATATCAACATGCCGCTGCAGTCAATCCTGTTCGATTTGCGCGCCTTTCAGCAGTTACTTTCTGATGGTGGTCAATATACGAATGAAATCAAGCTCAATGGTATGCCTGACAAGCTGAGCAAATTGTTAACAGACGTCTATGAGAAAGGCGAAAAAGTGGCATCAATTGTCCATAATTTGCAGGAATTCGCACGCGGGCGCAGTGACCGGAAACAATTTTGCAACATCGTCGATGTTATTGAACATACCCTGGAATTGGCTGGTGATGTGTTATCGGATCCGTCGAAACTGAAATTCACGGATATCCACATCGAAAGAAACTATGAAAAAGATTTGCCAATGATTCCCTGTTATGTGACAGAGTTGCAGCAGGCATTCCTCAGTCTGTTTCGTCATGCCTATGATGCACTGGGGCGGGTGGAAGATCCCGGTCACAAGCCAGTCATCAAGATACAAATGAATGTAAGTTATGACAGTTTCTGGATAAGAATCCAGCATAATGGCGTTGGTTTAACCAATGAAGAAATGTTGTATTTGTTTGAACCGTTCGTCAGAAAAGATACGCCTGAAGTGGGTTACGATGCCGGCAAGCGGCT
>JASFOC010000413.1:0-3342 GCA_050116715.1 Gammaproteobacteria bacterium | reverse complement strand
GAGACGTTCTCGAATATTCGCTGGCCCAGTTCACCCGGGTACGGGGGCCGCTCCAGGCCCTCGGCCTCCCTGCCGAGCTTCACACAGTGTACGGTTCTAGTCATCATGTCCTCGCGTTCTGCCATGCAGAGAATTTCTGCAACAGCTGCTTCACGGGTGCCGCAAGGCCCCGCTCGGTGGCTTGACTGGTGTTATACCAGACCCGCTCGGTGCCTTCCATGACAGGGCCGGATTCATGCACGACAGCGGCAAGCAGCGGCGTGATCTCAAGCTGGAAGTGGGTAAAGGTATGCCGCAGAACCGGCCATGTCTCGAGCTGGCGGTAGCCGATACCCGTTGCCCGCTGCCAGGATGCCCCGGCATCCTCGACATCAGCGGCAGCAGCGAGCTCCGGGAAACTCCACAGCCCGCCCCAGATGCCGGCCGGTGGACGCTTTTCCAGCAGGATCTCGCCACGCCCGTTGCACAGCAACAGCATCGTGACAGTCCGCAGTGGCAATACCTTTTTCGGGCGCGGTGCGGGGTACGCAGCCTGCTGCCCGGACTGTCGTGCCCGGCAGTCGGCGGCCAGCGGACATTGCACACATGCCGGCTGCCCGCGGGTGCACACCGTCGCACCCAGGTCCATGATGGCCTGCGTATAGGCAGCAACCTGCGCCACAGGCGTGCAGCTTTCCGCCTGTGCCCAGAGGATTTTCAATACGCCCGCCTGCCCGGGCCAACCCGCGATCGCGTGGTATCGCGCCAGCACCCGCTTCACATTACCGTCCAGAATCGGATGGCGTTGTCCGCAGGCCAGCGCCAGTATCGCCCCGGCCGTGGAACGCCCGATGCCCGGCAACGCCAGGACCGCCTCGAAGGTCTCGGGGAAAATTCCGTCGTGACGCGCCATGATCTGCTGTGCGGCCGCGTGCAGGTTGCGTGCCCGTGCGTAGTAGCCGAGTCCTGACCAGTGGTGCAAAACCTGGTCCTCGCTGGCACCGGCGAGGTCCTGCACAGTCGGGAACCGCGCCATGAAACGGTGATAGAAGGGAATGACCGTGGCCACCTGCGTTTGCTGCAGCATGATTTCGGATATCCATACCCGGTAAGGCGTCGGTTCCTGCTGCCAGGGCAGATCCTTGCGACCGGACCGGGCGTACCATGCCAGCACGCGGTCGCTGAAATCCGTACCCCCGGTCACGGCGCGCCGGCAGCCTGCTGCGCCTCGATAGACGTGACTGTCTCGGCAACCTCGCTGACCAGCTTCCGCTGTATCAGCCACGGGCCTATCACGGGCGGCACCCAGAAATCCGGCTCGAAGGTCTCGGTGAATTGCAGCTCCGTGGTCACCGCCGTGAGTGACGTCAGCCGCCAGCGCGCAAAGCCTGAACGGAAATCACTGCCTGCGGGGATGATCTCGGCCTCGATGGTCTGTGCGTCCGGCTGCGTCACGCGCTGCAGCCGTTCCACCCGTTTGCAGAACACCAGGATGCAAACCCGGATGACCGTGCGTACCGTGGAAACACCGGCCCCGGTCACGCCCAGCAGTTCGCTGACCTCGATATCGGGATTGACGGCCGCAAGGTTGGCGTAGTCGGTAATGGCATGCAACACGGCGTCACTCGGTGCATCAATACGGGCTGTGATCGCAAGGTCATAGTGACCGTCGGCATGCGTCACGCTGGAGGTCAGGATCTCTCCGGCTGTCGCCACAGCAGGCATGAACACCAGCAGGGCCAACAGGCCCGGCAGCAGCGCGGTTATCAGTTGAACAGCCCCTTCAGCAACTTGTCCTGCAATTCATCGCCGAGTTTTTCCTGCAGTTTCTGTTTCTGCTCCTCGACCTTTTCCTCCAGCCTCGCCTTGGCGGCATCGCTCAGTGCAGCCCCGAGATCGGGAACATAGGTTGGCTTGCTGAAGGTGCCACCGACACGCACCGGGATCGACACCCCCTTGAGCTCCTCCAGCGATTTGCCGCCCTGGCCTTCCAGCGAACCGACCAGCTTGGTGGTCAGGGTATAGTCGATGGTCTCCGCGGGCAGGCTGACCTGCCCCTTGCCGGTGATACGCAGCAAGGGGGACTGCACCAGCAGGTCATCATTACGCACCACCCCGTTGCTGACCGTGGCCGTGCCCTGCATCGAGGAAAAGTCCGTCTGGTTCGGCTGTTGCTCCGGGGGTGCCGGCTGCCCCTTGAGCTTCGCCTGCGCCTTGCGAATCAGGGCCGCGATATTCACACCCTTGACAGTGCCATCGGTAAAGGAGAATGACGTGGTGCCATTCAGGGTTTTCTTGATGGCGTCCGCAGTGGCGCCACTGCCGTCCAGCTTTGCCGTGACATTGGCCGTTCCCTCCACGCGCGCCTCGCCGGTCAGGTCCTGCAGCAGCGGCCCGGCCTGCACCCCGGATATCTTTTCATCGATGGAGATTCGCGGGCTTGCCTTGCGTGCATCCAGTGTGATGTCGCCAGTGTACTGGCCCGCATACAGGCTGGCCCCCAGCGGATTCAGGCGCAGCAGGCCATCCTTCGCCTTGACCTGGATAACGAGATTACTGGATTGCAGGTTGAAAGCCGTGAGCTTGCCGACCTCCAGTTTGCCATTCAGGTTCAGGGATCGCAGGGCATCCAGCGGCAGCGGTTCTGCGCTGCCGCTACCGGCTGCCTCATCGGCCGCAGGCTGGTCAGTCGCATCCTGTGCCGCCTCTGGCGGCAGGTAACGGTCCAGGTCAATCCGGTCGACCTTGAGGGCAAAGCCAATTGCGGGCTGTGTGAATGAGTCGACCCTGGCACTGCCGTCAATCCGGGTGTCATCCAGCGACACATTCAGATTGCTTGCAGCAAAGTGTTGCGCGGAAGCGCTCCAGTCCAAAGATGCCATTGCCTGCTCCAGCACCAGCGGATCCCGGGTAACGACCGGAGCGAGGCCCAGTTTGTCGATAACCGCACGCGGCGAGAATTGCGCCACAGTCAGTACGCCGCTGAGTTGCGGATCATCTGCCATGATGGCGGTACCCGCCACGGTCCCGCTGATCTTCAAGCCAAGCGTCTCCAGCAGCAGATTCGGCAGTGACAGGGTGTCTGCATCGAGGTCGATGAACACGTCACTCGTCAGCAACAAGCTGATCTGCTCGCCCGGAACCCCGGCACCGGCGGCTTCGATATCGATACTTGCAGCCGTTACCTCGACCGCCCGCAAACGTGCACCCAGCAGCACGTTGCCCTTGAGATGGAATTGCCCTTCAATCGCCGGCTGAGCGGCAGACGCCCGGAAGCTCAGGTCAAGATCGAATGCCTGGTCAGGCTCAATGGCACCCGTGGTGAAAGCCAGGTCGTTGATTTCATAACGGGTCCCAGTCTCC
>JASFOC010000412.1:0-3342 GCA_050116715.1 Gammaproteobacteria bacterium | reverse complement strand
CACCCGGTTCACCGGCAACGGTCTCGTCGTCGTTGACGCGCACCACGATGCGGGCGGCATCGACGGAATCCAGCACCCCGCCGCGCTTCGCCACCACGGTCACGCCGGAGTCGACGGCGACGGTACGCTCGATGCCGGTGCCGACCAGCGGCTTCTCCGTGATCAGCGTCGGCACTGCCTGGCGCTGCATGTTCGAACCCATCAGGGCGCGGTTGGCGTCGTCGTGTTCCAGGAACGGAATCAGCGCTGCCGCCACGGAGACGATCTGCTTCGGGGAGATGTCGATGTAGTCGACCTTGTCCGGCGTGGAGGTCATGAACTCGTTCTTGTGCCGGCAGGTCACCAGGTCGTCGGTCAGGTTGCCCTGCGCATCGACGGTGGCATTGGCCTGGGCGATGGTAAAACGACCCTCCTCGATCGCCGACAGGTACTCGATTTCATCGGTGACCCGGCCCTCCACCACCTTTTGATAGGGTGTCTCCAGGAAACCGTACTCATTGGTGCGCGCATACACGGCCAGCGAGTTGATCAGGCCGATATTCGGGCCTTCCGGCGTCTCGATCGGGCAGACCCGGCCGTAGTGCGTCGGGTGCACGTCGCGCACCTCGAAGCCGGCACGTTCGCGTGTCAGACCACCCGGGCCGAGCGCGGAAACACGACGCTTGTGGGTCACCTCGGACAGCGGGTTGTTCTGGTCCATGAACTGGGACAACTGGCTGGAACCGAAGAACTCCTTGACGGCTGCAGCGACCGGCTTGGCATTGATCAGTTCCTGCGGCATCAGGCTCTCGGATTCCGCCAGGCTGAGACGCTCCTTCACGGCACGCTCGACGCGCACCAGGCCGATACGGAAGACATTCTCGGCCATCTCGCCGACACAGCGAATGCGGCGGTTGCCGAGGTGGTCGATATCATCGACGAAGCCGTTGCCGTTGCGGATGTCGATCAGGATTTTCATGACATCGAGGATGTCGTCCGCCGACAGCGTACCCTCGCCGGTAAGCTCTTCCCGGCCGACACGGCGGTTGAATTTCATACGGCCCACGGCTGACAGGTCGTAGCGGTCGCTGGTAAAGAACAGGTTCTTGAACAGGTTCTGTGCCGCGTCCTTGGTCGGCGGTTCGCCGGGACGCATCATGCGATAGATTTCCACCATGGCTTCCAGCTCGGTGGTGGTCGGGTCGATGCGCAGGGTACTGGAAATATACGGGCCGCGATCCAGGTCGTTTACGTACAGCGTGCTGATGGTCTTGATGTCCGCGTCACGCAGTTTCTCCAGCAGCTCCGCCGATATTTCGTCGTTGGCATTGGCAAGCAGCTCACCGGTTTCCGTGTCCACAATGTTGTGGGCAAGGATCTTGCCGTTGAGGTAATCCTCCGGCACCACCAGCGTCTTCACCCCGGCCTGGTCGAGTTCGCGGATGTGGCGCGCGGTAATGCGGCGACCTTCCTCGACGATGACCTTGCTCTTTGCCTTGATATCGAAAGTGGCCATCTCGCCACGCAGGCGTTCCGGTACCAGGTCGAGCTTGATGTCCTTCTTGCTGATATGGAAGGTATTGGTCTCGAAGAATATGTCGAGAATCTGCTCGTTGTCATAACCCAGCGCACGCAGCAGGATGGTGGCCGGCAGCTTGCGACGCCGGTCGATACGTACGAACAGTGCATCCTTGGGGTCGAATTCCATATCCAGCCAGGAGCCGCGATAAGGTATGACGCGTGCGGAAAACAGCAGCTTGCCGGACGAATGCGTCTTGCCCTTGTCGTGGTCGAAGAACACGCCCGGTGAGCGGTGCAGCTGGGAAACGATAACGCGCTCGGTGCCGTTGATCACGAAGGTGCCGTTATCGGTCATCAGGGGCAGTTCGCCCATGTAGACTTCCTGCTCCTTGATGTCCTTGATCTTCTTGGCATCCGCCGGCGAGTCCTTGTCGTAGATGACCAGGCGCACCAGTGCGCGCAGCGGGGCGGCATAGGTGAGTCCGCGCATCTGGCATTCCTTGACGTCAAAAGCGGGTTCGCCGAGCCGGTAGTTCACGTAGTCCAGCGCCGCGTTCCCGGAATAGCTCACGATGGGGAAAACCGACCTGAAGGCTGCATGCAGCCCCTTTTCGCCACGCGCCAGCGGGTCCTTGTCCGCCTGCAGGAAGTCACGGTAGGACTCGATCTGGGTCGCCAGCAGGTACGGGACCTCCAGTATGCTGTGGCGCTCGCCAAAGTCCTTGCGAATTCGTTTCTTCTCGGTGAAGCTGTAAGACATCGGTTTTCTCTCCAGTAAAGATGAAGATACTGTGTGTCAGTTCCCGCGTCCCGGGGTGCGGAAAACTGCACGCACCCGCTCAGCGGGTGCTGCATCTGTTACAACAAGCAGGGAAAGGCCGGACGCTGCATGAGCGACCGGCCGGTCCTGTACTGCCGCGACAGCTGTAATCACAAACGGATTACTTGCCTGCCGCTTATTTCAGCTCGACGGTAGCGCCGGCTTCTGTGAGCGTCTTCTTGATGGTCTCTGCCTCGTCCTTGCTCGCGCCTTCCTTCACGGTCGCCGGGACGCCTTCAACCATATCCTTGGCTTCCTTCAGGCCCAGCCCGGTGATACCGCGTACGGCCTTGATGACCGCGACCTTGTTTTCGCCGAAGCTGCTCATGACGACGTCGAACTCGTCCTTCTCTTCAGCAGCAGCGGCTTCGCCACCCGCAGCCGGTGCGGCAACCGCGACGGCAGCGGCAGCGGACACGCCAAACTTTTCTTCCATGGCAGCGATGAGATCGACGACCTCCATCACTGACATGCTTGATATTGTTTCCAGAATTTCTTCTTGTGAAACGGCCATGATGAATACTCCTGTTAAATAACTGGTAACTGTGTAAAGGGTTCAGGCTGCCTGCTGTTTCTGGTCGCGAATCGCCGCTACCGTCCGAACCAGTTTGCCCGGCACCTCGTTGAGGGTACGGACGAACTTCTCGGTCGGGGCAAGCATGACCGCCATCAGCGTGCCGAGTGCCTGGTCGCGCGTCGGAAGCTTGGCCAGCTTGTCGATGTCGGACGGCTCCAGCAACTCACCGCCGACTGACAGCATGGTGACCTGGAACTTGTCATGCACCTTGGCAAATTCCTTGGTCACGCGTGCCGCCGCACCCGGGTCTTCCTGCGAAAATGCCAGGATCAACGGGCCGGTAAGGCGCTCGCTCATGCATGCAAAGTCCGTGTCTTCCAGGGCACGGCGTGCCAGGGTGTTCTTGACGACGCGCAGATAGACGTTGTCCTCACGCGCCTTGACGCGCAGGTTCGTCAGATCCTCGACCGTCAGGCCGATGTATTGCGCCGCAACGGCGGAAAAT
>JASFOC010000411.1:0-3346 GCA_050116715.1 Gammaproteobacteria bacterium | reverse complement strand
CCTGCCCCGCTGCTGCTGGATATCCGCGAGCCGGATGAATACGACGCCATGCATATCCAGGGCTCACTGCATGTGCCGCGCGGCATCCTGGAAACCGCCTGCGAATACAACTACGAGGAAACCGTCCCGGAACTGGTGCAGGCGCGCGAGCGCGAGGTGGTGGTCGTGTGCCGCTCCGGCAATCGCAGCGCACTGGCGGCCTGTACCATGCAGCTGCTGGGTTACCGTAAGGTAAGTTCCATGAAGACCGGCCTGCGTGGCTGGAATGACTATGAACTGCCACTGGTGACTGCCAGCGGCCGGATGGTCCCCATCGAGGAAGCCGACGAGTTCTTCAGCACCCGCCTGCGTCCGGACCAGATCGAGCCTGAGAAGCAGGGCTGAACCAGGCCAGCCTGCCTAGATGTAATGCTTGCGGTCGGCGCGGCGCCGACGCCCCTGCTGGATGATGACGCCCTCCACCGGGACCAGGTCCGGAATTTCGATGTCTTCCTCGGGCCCGGACAGTGTTTTCAGATAATAGGTCCCTTCGCCAAACACCAGCTGCCGGAAGATATATTCATCCTGATGACGCGCCAGTACGTAGGAGCCATCATTGACCACGCCTGAGGGGTCGATGACGATGATACAACCATCCTCGAACTCCGGCGCCATACTGTCGCCGATGACACGCAGGGCAAAGGGTTCCCCGCCGCAACTGCTACCATCCTGCATCACTTTCACCCTTTTGTTTGCGGGATTAATGGTCCGTCGCACACTCACGCGGAGCCATATTTTTAGCCATGATAACTGATAGTTAACTGATATTTATCATAATATCTATGAGGTAATTACGCGCACTCGCTGCTCATACCTGGTAGTAGTCCCGATACCAGGCGACGAAATTCTCGATGCCCTGCTCAACGGACATATCCGGCTTGTAGCCGACATCGCGCACCAGGTCGGTCACATCCGCATAGGTTGCCGGCACGTCCCCCGGTTGCAACGGCAGCATGTTCTTCTCTGCCTGCATGCCAAGGCAGCCTTCCAGCACCTCGATGTAATGCATCAACTCGACCGGCTGGTTGTTGCCGATATTGTAGAGCCGGTACGGAGCATTGCTGGAGGCGGAATCCGGCGTGTCACCGCTCCAGTCGGGGTTGGGTTGCGGGACGCGGTCAAGTACCCGCACCACGCCTTCCACGATGTCATCGATATAGGTAAAGTCGCGCCGGTGGTTGCCGTAGTTGAAAACGTCGATCGGCTTGCCCGCGAGGATGTTGCGGGTGAACATGAAAAGCGCCATATCCGGCCTGCCCCAGGGTCCGTAGACAGTAAAGAAGCGCAGGCCGGTGGTGGGAATCCGGTACAGGTGGCTGTAGGTATGCGCCATCAGTTCATTGGCCTTCTTGCTGGCGGCATACAGGCTGACGGGGTGGTCGACATTGTCATGCACCGAGAATGGCATGCGGGTATTGGAGCCGTATACCGAACTGCTGGAGGCGTAGACAAGGTGCTCGACGCCATTGTGCCGGCAGCCCTCGAGGATGTTGGTGAAACCTACCAGGTTGGTATCAACATAGGCGTGAGGGTTTTCCAGTGAATAGCGCACCCCCGCCTGCGCGGCCAGGTTGACCACGCGCTGCGGCTGGTGTTTCCTGAAAGTCTCCGCGATACCCTCGCGGTCTTCCAGGTCGATGCGCACGTCACTGTAGGTATGATAGCCAGTGGTGCGCGCCAGCCGTGCCTTTTTCAGCTCGACATCATAGTAGTCATTGAGGTTGTCAATGCCGACAACCTCGTCACCCCGTTCCAGCAGGCGCAATGCAAGTGCGGAGCCGATAAACCCCGCGGAACCCGTTATCAATACTTTCATAGCCGAAGCACTTCCCTGAAATCTGTTTATTCCGGTTAATGGGTGGTCATAGTGTCCTATAACCTGCCATCGACCGCGGTGGCCGGCAGCAGGTACTTGACGTCGAAAAGAATGCCGTCAGGTTTGCACAGGGCGCGCAGTCCTGAGGCACCCAGATCACGGAACTGCTCATGGCCGACCGCGATAATCACGGCATCGTATGCGCCCTCCTCGGGCTGCGCGAGCAGTTCGATTGCGTACTCGTGGCGTGCCTCGGCGGCATCGACCCATGGGTCGTGGACATCGACGAGTACATTGTAATCCTGCAGTTCCCGTATGACATCGATCACGCGCGAGTTGCGCAGGTCCGGACAGTTTTCCTTGAAGGTCAGGCCAAGGACCAGCACGCGTGAGCCGGAAATCTGGATCTTGCGCTGAATCATCAGCTTGATGACCATATCAGTCACATAACCCCCCATCGCATCGTTGATGCGCCGCCCGGCAAGGATCACCTCCGGGTTATAGCCGATTTCCTGTGCCTTGTGGGTAAGATAGTAGGGGTCGACACCGATGCAGTGGCCACCGACCAGCCCGGGACGGAACGGCAGGAAATTCCACTTGGTCCCGGCCGCCTGCAGCACCTCCTCGGTGTCGATGCCAAGCCGGTTGAAGATCAGCGCCAGCTCGTTGATCAGCGCAATGTTCAGATCACGCTGGGTGTTCTCGATGACCTTGGCGGCCTCTGCCACGCGGATGCTGCTGGCGCGGTGTGTCCCGGCCGTGATGACGCTGCGGTAGAGGGCATCGACAAAATCAGCAACTTCCGGCGAGGAGCCCGAGGTCACCTTGAGAATACTGGTAACGCGGTGTTCCCTGTCACCGGGGTTAATGCGCTCCGGGCTGTAACCGGCATGGAAGTCCTGCCTGTAGACGAGTCCGGATTCGGCTTCCATGATCGGTACGCAAACTTCCTCTGTCGCACCCGGGTACACCGTGGATTCGAAGATCACAACATCGCCGGCCTGCAATAACGGACCCACCGTGCGGCTGGCGCCCTCCAGCATGGTCAGGTCCGGACGCTTGTAGTCGTCGATGGGTGTCGGGACGGTGACGATGTAGACGTTGCAGTCCGCGAGGTCTGCCGGGTTGTATGTGAACTCGAGTCGGGTCGCCTGTTTCAGCTCCTCCGCTGTGACTTCACGGGTACTGTCCCTGCCGGAGCGCAATTCGTCGATACGGTTTACCTTGATATCCAGGCCAAGGGTCGGATAGCGCTTGCCGAATTCGATGGCCAGCGGCAGTCCCACGTAGCCCAGCCCGATAATGCCGATTTTTGCTGATTCCAGTGTAACCATGCGATATTCCTGTTATTCCGATATATATGCTCCACCGGCTGAAATCCGGTGGCTTCGGGTTTCGGCTAAAAGCCGGATCGATCGACCATTCGGCCGCTTAATACTTCCCTCTCCTTTATGCCCGTTTTGCGGGTGCGCCGGGAGAAGACTGGAGAAT
>JASFOC010000410.1:0-3358 GCA_050116715.1 Gammaproteobacteria bacterium | reverse complement strand
GCCGCTGATTGTTGCGTTGGTATTAAGTATGGTCATCATTCCGGTCATGGTGCGGCTCGCGCCACGATTGGGAATGATCGACAAGCCTGATCCGCGCAAGGTGCATGCCACCCCAGTCCCGCGTGTCGGTGGCGTCGGTATCTTTTTCGGTGCCCTGATTCCCCTTGTTCTTTTACTGCCTATAGACCAGACACTGTTGGCCTACCTTTTCGGCGCACTTGTCTTGTTTACTTTTGGGGTCATGGATGACTGCAAGGAACTCGGTCACTATGTGAAGTTCGTTGGTCAGTTTATTGCCGTGATTGCGGTCGTATATTACGGAAATGTGTATGTCAGCTTGCTGCCATTCATGGGTGGTGAGCCGGTATCTGCGCTTGTCGGCAAGCCGTTTACAGTGATTGCAATCGTAGGGATGATCAACGCGATCAATCATTCAGATGGACTGGATGGGCTGGCGGGTGGAGAGTCCCTGCTTAGCCTGGGTGGCATTGGCTATCTTGCCTGGCTGGCGGATGGAACGATGGTCATCATGATTGCCCTGGCGACGGCGGGTGGCCTGCTCGGCTTCATGCGTTTTAATACCTACCCGGCCAGGATCTTTATGGGGGATGGCGGCAGCCAGTTTCTCGGTTACACGCTTGGGGTGCTGGCTGTGCTGCTGACCCAGGAAGTGAACCCGGTTTTGAGTCCTGCCTTGCCGCTGCTCCTGCTGGGTTTGCCAATCGCAGATATTCTGGCAGTGTTTGCGCAGCGTATCTACCACAAGATGAACTGGTTCAGGGCGAGCAAGAATCATATCCATCATCGTCTGCTTGATCTGGGATTCCATCACTACGAGTCCGTTGTTGTCGTTTATACGGTGCAGGCCATGTTAGTACTGTGTGCCGTGCTTATGCCCTATGCAATGGATGCAACTATTCTGCTGATCTATCTGGTGGTGGTATCAGCTGTGTTTACTTTTCTTTACCTGGCAGAACGTCACGGCTGGCGACTGCGCCAGGTGAATGAGGTCGTTCCGCTGGATAAGGCATTTCACTCGGCTACCCGAAACCCGCGTCTACTGGCTATTCCATTTGGCGTCGTTTATTACGGCATAGCTGCCTTCCTGATTACTGGTGCATTGGCAAGTACAACCATTCCTGTGGATTTTACTTTGGCCGGAGCGGGGCTGCTTGTTTTGCTGGTGCTGCGCCTGTTGGTGGGGGGGCGTGTATGGTATTTCCCGCTCAGGCTGCTTGCCTATGTCACGGTTGTATTTGTAGTGTATTTGTTTAATACCTATCAGCCGTCACAGTTGTCAGGTTTCGATCCGTTTACCTACATCTTTTTTGGCGTCCTTGTTGTTGCCATAGCCTTGTCGATTCGACTCAGGGATGTTGGCGACTTCAAGGTTACGCCAATGGACTTTCTGGTGGCTCTGGTGGTTATTGGTATCGCTGTGCTGATAAGAGAAGGGGTTGTTGAATCAAGAGCGATGGCGATAGCATTGAAAACAATTATCCTGTTTTATGGTTGTGAAGTGATATTAAACAGGATGGAGAAGCGCTGGAATGTATTCACAATGTCAGTGCTGGTTTCCTTGTTGATTATTAGTGTGCGTGGAGCGATGTTGAACATTATGTGAGTGATGTGCGCGGTTGGGAAAAATACGATGGCCACGGAATCCACGGAAGGACACGGAAAGATAAGATCTGTAATAATCTAAAGAGGCTTCGAGCAAGCTCCTATTCATCATTCCGGCGCATGCCAAAATCGAGGAAAATCAACAAACTGGACCCCGGCTTTCGCCGGGGTGACGACTTAGTCAGGGTTTCTTTAGTAACGATTAAGTGCGGTGAAGACTTCAAAGAACTGGATTCCGGCTCTCCGCAGAGTTGCGGCCGGAATGACGAAATAATCAGGTCTATCTTAGTGCTAATGGGAATAAGTATATGAGTAATCAAGAAGAAACCAGGAAGGTCGCGCTGATAACAGGTGTTACCGGACAGGATGGGGCCTATCTGTCCGAGCTGTTGCTGAAAAAAGGTTACATCGTGCATGGCATCAAGCGCAGGGCGTCTTCATTCAACACGGATCGAATCGACCACCTGTACCATGACCAGCATGAAAAGGATGTTCGGTTCTTTCTGCATTATGGTGATTTGACCGATTCAACCAACCTGATTCGTATCATCCAGGACGTGCAGCCAGATGAAATATACAACCTTGCTGCACAGAGCCATGTGGCGGTTTCTTTTGAAACCCCCGAGTACACGGCGAACTGCGATGCCCTGGGAACGCTGCGCTTGCTGGAAGCAATCAGGATTCTGGGGCTGGAAAAGAAGACAAAGTTCTACCAGGCGTCAACCAGTGAGTTGTTCGGTAAGGTGCAGGAAATTCCGCAAAAGGAAACCACGCCCTTCTATCCGCGCAGTCCCTACGCTGTTGCCAAGCTCTATTCCTACTGGATCTGTGTCAACTATCGCGAGGCCTACGGCATCTATGCCTGCAATGGCATCCTGTTCAACCATGAATCACCGGTGCGTGGTGAAACCTTTGTAACCCGCAAGATCACCCGCGCGGTCGCCCGTATCAAGCTGGGGCTGCAGGACAAGCTGTTTCTTGGCAACCTGAATTCCCTGCGTGACTGGGGGCACGCCAGGGACTACGTCAAGATGCAATGGCTGATGCTGCAGCAGGATGAACCGGAGGATTTCTGTATATCAACCGGTGTGCAGTATTCGGTGCGTGATTTCGTGAATGCTGCCTGCAAGGAAGTGGGGATCTCGCTGCGCTGGGAAGGTGAGGGGGTTGAAGAAAAGGGCATCGAAGCATCCAGTGGCAAGGTACTGCTAGAAGTTGATCCACGCTACTTCCGGCCAACCGAGGTGGAGACCCTCTTGGGGGATTCGAGCAAGGCACGTGAGAAGCTCGGCTGGGTGCCGGAGATTACCCTGGAGGAGATGGTGGCCGAGATGGTTCGCGAGGATCTGAAGATCGCCGAGCGGGATGAACTGTGCAGAAGGGAGGGTTTTCGGACCTTTGACTACAACGAATAATGGCCACGGAATCCACGGAAGAACACGGAAAAATAATATCAACGGCTTATATCGTCTGGGTCAAGAGGTAACGACTTAATATTCCAACGGTGCTCAGGATCGGAGCCTATTGTTTCTATTTCTATCGCAACGAAAAGGGGGAGCGGCCACATATTCATGTGCAGCGCGAGCGGTTTCTTGCTAAATTTTGGTTAAACCCTGTTGCGTTGGCAGGTTCAAAGGGGTTCGCTTCGCACGAATTACGATCGATACAACAGCATGTTGAAGAAAACAGGGAAATATTCCTGGAGGCGTGGAATGAGCAGATTAGCAGTTGAAAT
>JASFOC010000409.1:0-3358 GCA_050116715.1 Gammaproteobacteria bacterium | reverse complement strand
CAGCTCTGTTGCATCCACGTGCGCGCGCCGGCAGGCTTCCTGAAACATGCGCGGATGCGGCTTTGCCTTGCCAATTGCCGCGGCTGTCAGGGAAAAATCAAACAGGTGGCCCAGTCCCAGTCGCTGCACGTCGGCGTTGCCGTTGGTGAGCGAGCCCAGAAGATAACCGGCTGCACGCAACCTTTGAATCGCAGGTATCACGTCGCTGTACAGTGTGACCCGATGCCGCGCCTCGAGAAAGACAGCAAATGCCGGCTCAACCAGGCTGTGGTCATAACCGGCCGATTCGGCTGCGATGCACAGCGAGGCCTTGCGCAGTGCTGTCACGTCATTGCGCAGTTCAGGGTCCTGCTGCAGGAGATCCTGGCGCAACTTCCACATATCCTCCAGGCTGTAACGCAACCCGATGCGGGGATAGTGCCTGCACAGCCAGCCATACAGCGTTCGCTCGGCCGCCATGAGTACCGGGCGGTTATCCCAGAGGGTGTCATCCAGATCAAAGGTGAGGGCGCGGATATGTTTCACGATGGCTGGTTCCTGCGCTGCTGTTTCTACCCTGGCCGGGAGCAGGCGCTACAGGCGTATATTCTGTCCCTGCCCGCACATGGCGCATGCCTGTTGCTGCGTGCGTGGGATCAAGAATAACCGCTGCAGACAGGGCTGTCTGCAGAACGTCAGGGTGAATCGTTGCGCTGCAAGCGCGTGCGCCGGATTACGGGCTGAAATAGCTGCGCAGTTTTGAGAACAGTCTCTTGCCGCTGTTGCTGTTTGCGCAAGTCCAGCGGGACAGGGCCAGGCTGATATTGTCCCCGCTGTTCCCGCCGCGTTCCCTGGCCATGGCAACAAGGCGGGCCGCAGCGTCCTCCTCCGGGGGAAGACCCCGCAGGATCGAGACGGCTTCTTCAGGCTTGATGTATTCCCAGAAACCGTCGCTGCAGAGCATAAAGATGTCGTCAGTCTCGATTTCAGATGCACCGAACTCGGGTTCTGGTATCTTGTCGCCGCCCAGGCGCATGTAGAGCTGGTTTTGCAGTGTGCTGGTTGCGACATCGTCCGCGTCCAGTCGTCCTTGCTCCACCATCAACTGGGCCACGGAGTGGTCGCGAGTCTGGTTCAGCAGCTTGCCGTTGCGGAAGTGATACAGGCGGCTGTCGCCGACATGGGCCCAGTAGGCCTCGGGCCCGTTTACATATAACAGGATACAGGTGCTTCCCGGTGAGCGCTCCTCGCTTCCGCCGATGGCATTGATCGCATGGTGTGATTCCACGCAGAGGGATTTCAGAAACGCCCTGGGGTCCGCAAGCTTTTCATCTTGCAGGCGTTCTTTCGCCGTTTCGATGACAGTGCGTGCTGCCAGGGCGCCGTCGCGGTGCCCCCCCATGCCATCCGCAACAATGACCAGATGCGAGTCACCGCCATTCAGGCTCAGCTTGTCCAGGCAATCCTGCTGTTCGGCGCGGCCGCCTATATCCGAAGCCATACTAAACTGCCATGACATGAAGCATCATCCCCTGTCCGGTTACTGTTCGTTGCATCCCTGATGGCGTTTCTGCCGGGTTCATTTGAGCGCGTCGTTTGCGGCAAGCTCAAGCAGTCGCTTGTTGTGCGGATCGATTTGCATCCCCGTTGCCAGGTATTCCCTGGCCTTGCCGTATTCGCGCAGTCCCAGCGCCCATTCCACCAGGTCCGCATGTATCTCGGCTATTTCAGCGATACCCTGCAACGCCTGTTCATTGCCGGGCGACTCTTCGAGCGCCCGCTGGTAATAGTAGTAAGCATTGTCGTAGGCAGGCTTGGTGTAACGCAGTTTCCTGAGTGCCTGCCGCGCGCGCTCCAGGTACTCGTTATGCCTTGCAGGTGCAATGTCCTGTGATGGGATGGTATTCATGTTGACAGGCACCACCGGATCTGCGCTGGCCAGCAACTGTTGTGCCTTCAGCGTGATCGTCGGCGTTGCCTGCAGTGAAACCAGTGCCACGAGCAGCAATATCACCATCGCAACCGCCACGCGCATGCCACCGCTATCATGACGCAGTGCTGCCATCTGCCGGAATGCGTTACCCAGTCGTGATGTGCTGTAGGTGCGGGTCGCGGCTGCAAAATCTGAAGTGTTCCTGCTTCGCACAGACTGGCAACCGGATTGCCGGAACGCCTTGATGTAGCGCAGCATTTCCTCTGCCGTGGCAAACCGGTCATCCGGGTTTTTTGCAATCATCCGGTCAACCAGTTCCTGATACTGTTCCAGACCCTCCGGCAATGAGGGCACCGGCTCGGACAGATGCGAGATGATGATCTGGATATCGGAAGCACCCTGAAAGGGTTTTTTCCCTGTCAGCATTTCGTAGAGGATGATGCCCAGCGAGTAGATGTCCGCGCGTCCGTCAACCGGCTTGCTTTCGGCCTGCTCGGGACTGATGTAGTACGGGCTTCCCAGTGCAGTGCCATCCTTGGTCAGCCTGGAGTCGGTTGACTCCTGTTTGGCAACACCGAAGTCGGTGAGTATCGGGGTGCCGTCGTCGTGAAAGAGGATGTTTGCCGGTTTGATGTCGCGATGGATAATGTTTTTCTTGTGCAGGAAGTCAAGGCAACCGCCAATGATTTCCACCAGGTCAAGTGCAGCGGCCGGTTTCATGCCTTCCAGGATTTTGTCTTCCAGGTTGCCGCCCTCGACGTACTCCATGGAAAGGTAATGCCGTTCACCAATCACCCCGATATCGTAGATGGTGATGATGTTATGGTGATTCAGGGATGCAATGATCCGGCCTTCATTGACAAACCTTGCCGACTGGTAGACATCTGTGAATTTCTTGAGAAGCTTCAGAACGACGGGACGTTCCAGGGATTCCTGCACGGCCAGATAGACGGAGGCCATGCCGCCCTCAGCGATGGGGCGGGTGATCTTGTAGCCTGGAATCTTCAGGGTCATTGCTTGTCTTCAGCTTCTGTCTGCTTGTAGAACATCAGGCTGATGCCGCGCACGGACAGGCCGTCGCCGTCCTCCAGCTTCATCTGTGCCTGCACAGACATGCCGTTCACCTTCACATGGCCCCGCCTTGAAGGGACGATATAGAAACCGTCGTTTTTGCACACGATCCTGGCGGCAATCTTCGGTGCAAACCAGCCAGGCGTATAGATATCGGCATCACGGATCTTGCCGAACTTGAAATTCAGCTTGTTGAGCGGGTACTTGGCGCGCCTTTGCACGACGCCAGTCAGCAACAGGTAGGCACCGTACTGTGACTGGCGCTGCCTGACCAGGTCGCCAAGGTTGGAAACATCAACCTCGATGGTGGCGCCCTGTACGACCTGCTGATGTTCCGGTTTGCCCCTTGCGGGAGGGTATGCAGTGTCGGCATTG
>JASFOC010000408.1:0-3358 GCA_050116715.1 Gammaproteobacteria bacterium | reverse complement strand
AAAGGATGGATTGCTGCTGACTGAATTCATGCTCCAACTCCTTGTATGCCTGCTCAGCATGGCTGCTATTGTTCTTCGGAGTAGGCTCATATTAGCACAGGTGACCGGCTGCAGTGCATGCTTTCCTGTCGCAGAAAATACAAGTCTTTATGAAATTCAGTCGGATACGAACATCCTGTCTGTGGATAAGTCTGTGGAAAACCTGCTGGGAAAGTTGTGGAACTGCAGTGTAAGCAGGGTGGGAAAGGCACCGCAGCGACCTGTGTGCAGCGGCAGTTGTTTCAAGCTGAACCGCAGGCGGGAACTGCAGGCCGGGCTGCCAGCGGTACGATCAGTTCGCCGCGACCGTGCGGTCCTTTGCCCAGGCGCGCAGTCGCGCGACTTTTTCCGCCATCACCCGTGATAACGGCCGGGTCTGCTTTATCTCGGTGCGAATGTGCCCGGTCCTCATCGTGGTCTGCTGCTCGCGGGCGAGGTAGGTGGCAGCGACAATGGCCTGTTCGATTTCCGCACCGGAAAAGCCGTCGGTCAGCCGTGCCAGTTCGGATATATCGAAATCAAGCGGCCTGTGATCCCGTTTGCGCAAGTGGATAGCCAGGATTTCCGCGCGGGTGGCAGCGTCCGGCAGGTCCACGAAAAAGATCTCATCCAGCCGGCCTTTGCGGATCAATTCAGGAGGCAGGTGTTCAATCACGTTGGCGGTTGCCACGATAAAGACCTGCGCGGTGCGCTCCGACAGCCATGTCAGCAGGCTTCCCAGTATCCGTCGCGAGGTGCCGCTATCGTAGTCACCGGCGGCAATGGCTTTCTCGATTTCGTCGATCCAGAGTACGCAGGGGGCCATGGCTTCTGCCGCCTGCAGGGCTTCACGCAGATTGCGCTCGGTTTCACCGAAAAACTTGTTGTAAAGGGTTCCGAAGTCCAGGCGCAATAGCGGCAGCTGCCACATCCCGGCAACCGCCTTGGCAGCAAGGCTCTTGCCGCCTCCCTGAACCCCGACCAGTAATATACCTCGCGGGGCATCCTGGTTGATGCCGGCATCCAGAAAGGCATTGCGGCGCAAGCCGATCCAGTGCTTCAGTTTTTCCAGGCCGCCGACCTCGGCAAAGTCGGTAGTGTTGAATTCGCAGGTCAGTGCGCCGCTGTGTTCCAGCAGCTGGTAACGGGCGCGCGTGAGTTTTTCCAGGTCATGCGCATTGATTGCGCCATCATCGTAGATGATGTGGCGTACCAGCCTGCGGGCATCGATCGTTGTCAGGCCGCGCAGCTGGTTGATGATGAGGTCCAGCGTCTTGCGGTCGGTTCTGACCTTGCCGCCGTTATTGGCTGCAGACCAGTGGTCGGCCTCCTCACGGATGATCTCCTCGAGCTGCTGCTTACCCGGCAGGGATAATGAAAACCTGGCGCTGAAACCCGCAAGCTCCGGTGGCAGTTCCAGTTCATGGCTGACCAGCACCAGGGTATGTCCCAGGGTCTGGTAGTCGAGGGCGATCTCCTTGATCAGGCGAACGTTGTAGTGGTCCTCCAGATAGGGGTGGAAATCAAGCAGCAGGTAAATCGTGGATGTGCCGGTTGCCTTTATCTGGCCAAGGGCCTGGCGTGCTTCGCTGGCATGGCGCTGGGGCGCGGCGGCATAGTCGATACGCTGCAATCCCGTGGTGGCAGACCAGGACATGACCGGCATGGCGAGCTTGACCGCCAGTCGGGCAAACAGCCGTGTCACCCGCTTTTCCTCGCGGGTTTCAACTGTGATCAGAGGGACACGGGACCGCAGCAACAGTTCCAGGTCATGCAAGTCATTCATCAGGACCGGTCATCCATGGTTAATGTCTTTCTGCTGTTGCTGCTATCGTCAGTCTGCAGCGATGCATGAATCGCCCCGGCGGCAGCGACTGCTATACGCGGCTGTACTGCACGATCCGGTCAAGCCGTATTTCATGCGTTGAGCCATCCTGCGCCGTCACGATCATGAATTCCGCCCCGTTGCGGGCGCGCAGGTCTGTCGGCAGGACGACGCCGATGTGCGCATTGCCGGCGAGATCATGCCAGCTCAGCCGCAGCCTGTCGCGATGCATGATGGCAAGCTCGTATTCGCTGTAAAGACCGCAGTCAACGGGTATGTAGTCAGTGGGTTCCATGGTTCTCAGGGCCGTGTTGCTGCAATCGGTCTGTTTATTTTACCCGAGGGGCGCTTGCAGCGGGTCACCGCTGCGAACGCGTTCAATCGTCGTCACGTCGCACCGTCAGGGAGAATGGCTCCCCGCTGTCTCCCGCGTCCAGCCTGAATTCAATGGGGCGGCAGCAGACCGGGCAGTCCTCGATGTAATCCTGGCTGCCGCCGGAAAAGTCCACCAGGGTCTCGAAGGGTTCGCCGCAGTAGGGGCATTCAAGCGTGGTCAGCATCAGCAGCCTGCTCCGGCAGCCAGTATTGCAGCAACTCATCCAGATAGCGCTGGCCTCGTGGTGTAGTTCGAATCCTGTCATTGGTCTGCAGCAGGCCCTGTTCCATCGCATGTTGTATGCCGGGTTCAAGGCTGCTCGCAGGCAATCCGGTTGCGGCGGTGAAATCCGCGACGCTGAAGCCGCGGTCAAGCCGCAGGGTATTCATCATGAATTCCAGCAGGACATCATTCGGCATGAGATTGTGTTGCGCAACAATGCGCTGCGCCGTGTGCGCGGTTTCAAGATAGTTGTAAGGATGCCTGACTTTGGCAACCCGGTAAATTCGCTGCGAGGCGGCATCGGTAATTTTCCCGTGGGCGCCTGCACCAATTCCGAGGTAATCGCCGAACTGCCAGTAATTGAGATTGTGCCGGCATTGCCGGCCGGCACGTGCATAGGCGGATATTTCGTAGTGGCTGTAGCCTGCCTCATGCAGCAGGTCTTGCCCGGCTGCCTGCATCTCCCAGCGGGTTTCATCATCCCCGCGTGCGGGCGGGTGTCGATAAAACCAGGTGTTGGGCTCGATAGTCAGTTCGTACCAGGAGAGATGCTCGGGTGCCAGCGAGGTCGCGGTACGCAGGTCCTTCATTGCCAGGGACACGTCCTGACCGGGCAGGCCGAACATCAGGTCAAGATTGATGTTGTCAAAACCTGCGCTCCGCGCGGCCTCGATGGCGGCCACTGCCTCGCTGTCGTTATGGATGCGCCCGATATTTTCCAGCAGGGCCGGCTGGAAACTCTGGATACCCAGCGACAGGCGATTGATGCCGGCTTCGCGAAATCCGGCAAAACTGGCCTGGTCGACCGTGCCCGGATTGGCTTCCAGGGTGATTTCTGCACCGGGTTTCAATGGCAGGTGTGCACGTATTTCACCCAGCAGCCTTTCGAAGGCTGCGGTTGACAGCAGGCTGGGCGT
>JASFOC010000407.1:0-3387 GCA_050116715.1 Gammaproteobacteria bacterium | reverse complement strand
CACCGTTTCTGAAGGGAGCAAATGGGTCGTTTCCTGCTTTTTAGAGGAGGCTTATATAAGCACCTGGTGTACGACTGGGTTCGGCTTGTAACTTGCCGTTTGTGGCCGGTCTGACTTGCCCCCAAGGTAACAAAATCCCACGTAGACATTTGGGTGAAAAGGAGTAATCAGGCCCGCGAAACGTACTCGCCGCTGCCGGTGTTGACCTTGATGCGCTCGCCGGGTGTGAGGTATTCGGGGACCTGCACGACCAGGCCGGTGCTGAGTGTGGCAGGCTTGTTGCGCGCCGAGGCCGAGGCCGCCTTCATGCCCGGAGCGGTTTCTGTTATCTCCAGCACCACGGTGGCCGGCAGCTCGATGCCGATGACGGCATCATCGGCGATCATGGCAACGATGCCGTCGAGGTCGTCGCTGAGGTACTGCAGTTCCGCCTCGAGATCCGTGCTGTCCAGGGTGTACTGTTCATAGCTTTCCCGGTCCATGAAGGTGCAGCTCCCGGCATCGCGGTACAGGAACTGCACCGCGCGCCGGTTGAACTCGACGCCCTGCAGGGTGTCGTCCCCCTTGAAACGGTTCTCGTACTTCTGCCGCGTGACGATGTCATAACCGCGCACCTTGTAGAGTGTGCTGCCGCTGCGCGAGGACGGGCTTTGCACCTCGAGGTCCCGGACCAGGATGCGGCGGCCGTCGATATCCAGAACCTGGCCCTTTTTGAGTTCGCTGGCTTTCATGCAGGGGGCAATTCAGTCGTGGTGATGTCCATGCGGGCCATGCACGTGACCGTGCTCGAGTTCCTCGGCCGTGGCATCGCGGATGTCCATGATGCGTACTTCGAAGTTCAGCTGCACGTCGGCCAGCGGGTGGTTGCCGTCAACCGTGACACTGGCGTCATCCACCTTGATCACCGTGACCATGACTGCATGGCCTTCCGGGTTCTGGGCATGGAACTGCATGCCGACCTCGATCTCGACATCTTGCGGGAACATCTCGCGCGGCACTTCCTGCTGGCGCGCCTCGTCACGCAGTCCGTAGGCTTCCTCGGGCGGTATCGATACGCTGAGCTCTTCGCCGGTGGTCTTGCCGGTCAGGGCGTCTTCCAGGCCAGGTATGATGTTCCTGGCACCATGCAGATAGCAGAAGCTGCCGTCGTCGGATTTGTCGATGATGTTGTCGTCATTGTCTTTGAGGGTATAGGCGAGGGTTACGACGCGGTTGTCTGCAATTTGCATGAAATAACTCCTGTTGAGCGGTGATCTGGTATGTTCTGTCCTGATTGTGAGGCGGAGATGTTAACACAGGCATTTTTTACATGTGTGAATTGCCTTGATTTATGAGGGTATTTCTGGAAAACGCGGATCCATGAACTGGCAGGTCTACATCATCCTGTGTTCGGATAACTCGTTCTACACCGGCATAACCACCGATATCGAGCGGCGCCTGTCGCAGCATCGCGGCCGCTGCGGCGGTGCCCGTTATTTTCGGGGACGCCGCCCCGAACGCGTGGTCTACCTCGAGGGCGGGCATAACCGCAGTACCGCAGGGCGGCGCGAAGCGGCGATAAAGAAATTGAATCGGGCACAGAAATGTCGCCTGATTGCCTCGGAAATGAACAGCATGGCGCCTGTCCACCTGCAGACCTGAGTGCGGGTGGCGCTGCCAGCCTGGCGTGTCTGGTCTAGACTGTTAGCAGGCACACGGTTAGCAACGGCTTATGGAAGACCACACGGGATTTATGCGTATTCCGCGTGTCGAGGCCGGCAAACAATTCCCCGGCAGGCGGGTGCGACACTGGCATGAATACGAAAAGATCATGCCTGCGGGGCATGCCTGCAACCAGGCGCAGCGCTGCATGGACTGCGGCACACCAGGCTGCCACGCGTACTGTCCGGTGCACAACCTGATACCCGACTGGAACCTGCTTGTCAGCGAGTCCGACTGGCGCGCCGCATGGGAGCAGCTCGACTCGACCAACAATTTCCCGGAGTTCACGGGACGCATTTGCAGCGCCCCATGCGAACACGCCTGCACACTGACCATCAACAATCGGCCGGTCACCATCCGCTCCATCGAACTGGCCATCGTGGAACATGCCTGGCGCGCCGGCTGGGTCAGGCCGCAACGGGCGCGCCGCCGCCTGTTCCGGCGGGTCGCAATCATCGGTTCCGGCCCGGCCGGTCTTGCCTGCGCCCAGCAGCTGGCACGCAGCGGCTACCCGGTGACGGTGTACGAAAAGGCCGACCGACCCGGCGGGCTGCTGCGCTACGGCATCCCTGATTTCAGGCTGGAGAAGGCCGTGCTGGATCGCCGGCTCGCACAGCTGGCGGCGGAAGGCGTCCGCTTCCGCACCGGGGTTCACGTCGGCCGGGACCTGGATATCCGGGCATTGCGGCGCAGTGCGCATGCGGTTGTTGTGGCAACGGGTGCGGAGCAGCCGCGAGAGCTCGACGTGCCGGGGCGTACCCTGCGGGGCATACACTTTGCGCTGGATTTCCTGTGCCAGCAGAACCGGCGCGTCGCGGGCAGCGAGGTCGATCCGGCCATGGCCATCAGCGCCACGGGCCGCCACGTGGTGGTGATTGGCGGCGGTGATACCGGCAGCGACTGTGTCGGCACTGCGATCCGCCAGGGCGCGCGCAAGGTTGTCCAGGTCCAGTACCACGAGTGTCCGCCAGCGCAGTCCGACAGGTTGCTGTACTGGCCGCAGCCGGTGCCCGGCTGGCGGGTGTCTGATCATGACGCGGAGGGCTGCCGGCATCTCTGGGGTTGCAATACCATTGCATTCGAAGGGCAGGGCGGCCGTGTCCGGCAGGTGGTGCTGCAGCCCGTTCGCTGGGAGCCCTCGGTGGACGGGGTTCTGCGGAAACGTCCGGCCGCCGGTCCGCTGCGCCGCCTGGCGGCAGACCTGGTGTTGCTGGCAATGGGCTATGCCCACCCGTGGCATGCGGGCCTGCTGCAGGATCTGGCACTGGCGCTCGACGAGTGCGGCAATATCGCGGCAGCGGATCGCAGTTTCAGCACGAGTTCTGAGGGCGTGTTCGCCTGTGGTGACAGCCGCCGCGGCCAGTCGCTGGTCGTATGGGCCATTCGCGAAGGCAGGCAGTGCGCGCGCGCGGTCGATACCTACCTGTCAGGCGCCAGCATCCTGCCCCGGGTCTAGCCGTGCTGCAGTGCGGGTTGTTCACCTGCCCCCTGCAGCTGCCGGGTCTTTACAGGCCTGTGCCGGGTCAGTAGAGTCACCGCCACGGTTTGTGCCCGATTGCAGGGCCATGCATCGATGCTTGCCGATGCCTGGCCTGAATGCAGCCGCGTGCGACCGGGATCTGTTGCCGCTGCAAGCAAGGAACGATCATCTGAATGCCTCCTGCAAGGATTACGAGCATGAACGAG
>JASFOC010000406.1:0-3390 GCA_050116715.1 Gammaproteobacteria bacterium | reverse complement strand
GCCTCGGTATAGGTGCCATATCCCGGCTTGGTCAGAACGGCATGGCAGGAAGCGAGCACATCGATGAATTCCATGCCGGTGGCGGCGATATCGATCAGGTCTTCCCTGCCCGCGCCGACCGCACCCGCGTGCAGCCAGGCCACGTCTTCCCGATGCGGCCAGCACGCCAGCGGCAGCCCCGTCGGAATGCCGCCCAGTGCAACCAGGACGAGCCGCGTCTTTTCCGGCAGGCCGCAGCGCGCCAGCAATGCGTCCCTGCGCTGCACGCCCCGCCGCGCTATCGGACCGATAGCGCGGCAGTTGTCCAGCGCCGGCATCGGCAGTGCCGGCTCGGGCGCGAGGAACACGCGCGCCGCGCGATACCCGGCCAGCATATCCCCCAGCATGGCTGCATCCACCGCATCCTCCCCGCAACAGGCGGCATAGATCGCGGCCCAGTTGAGTGAGCACAGGGCAACCGCAGCAATGTTGCGCTCACGCGCCGCATGCAGCACACGCCAGGGAATATCCGCCAGCACCAGGTCAGGCGCCAGTGTCTCCAGTAAATAGCCATCGTGCCGCAGGCCCGTCTGCCGGTTGCGGTGGAATTCGCGGTACACCCTGCGCGATGCCGGCACATCGACATCACAGGCATTGCGCATGTGCAGCAGCGGATCCAGTTCCACCGGCAAAAAGGTGAAGCCGCGGTCAAGCCGCGCCGCAATCACCTTGCGCGACAGGGCACCGCAGACCGTGAGGCGCAGCTCGGGGATCGCCTCCCACAGGGCATTGATGACCGGGGCGCACTGCGCCAGGTGACCATAACCATGGCCGGAAACCGCAAGCAGCAATCGTGGCGACGACGTCATGCAGGCTGTTCCCGTCCAGTGCCTCTCACGCGCTATTTCGGCAACAGCCGCTCCATGAGATAACCCAGGCAGTCCTGGCGAATGATGTCCTTGTCGAGGGTGAACATCGATGGCATGAGTGGTCGTGCTGTGACCAGCCGGTTGTCGGTAACCGCGAAATAGCGGTCCCGGACATCCTGATCATTGTCGTCGCGCACGTCCAGCTGCAGCGTGGTCCCGTCCTGCAACCACCCCAGCTGGGTTCCGCTTGGCAGCTCCCGGAAATTGAGATGGTCGATATTCGACAGCAGGTGCAGATCACCCGCCTGGTCATCGAAGCTGAAGCTGACCTGTTCAGGTATTTTTACTGTGGCGACGGTATGGAACAGCTCGACGTCATGCGATGCCACGGGATGATCAGGCAGTGCCTGCAGATGCAGGCAGGCATCGATATAGTTACGCGCATGTGCCATACCGTATTCATGACTTGGCTTGCCGCATTCGATGGTCACCGCGGGACACACGTGTGACATCGCCATGGACTGCACGCCCAGGGGGCGGATGAAGTACACCACCGTGCGGCTGAACAGTGACGCCAGGTGCAGGAACTGGTTATCGACGCGATTGATGCACGCATAGTGCGGGTTGATGCCGGTGTTGTTGTGAACATCGATACTCGCAAAAGCCCTGCGGGCATGCATGCTGTCGACCACCCGCTGCAGCATGCGGGTTTCTTCTGATTCCGCATGTCCGGTACCGGGCCAGATACGGTTGTAGTCCGGCTGGCCGTCCAGGAAACGCTGCCCCAGGCGCGCTGCATCCACGTTGCCGATGAACAGCGACAGCGCCCGCGGCAGTTCCCGGTCCAGGTACTTTTGCAGCAGCGACTGAATGGCATAAAAACCCGTGGTTTCATTTCCGTGAGTCAGGACACTGACGAACAGTGGTTCGGGACGGCGTCCCGGCAGGTGGATCAGCGTCGGCCCACCCAGCAGTTCAGCCAGCGCCTCGGCCGGCATCTCCAGCAGACCGTCGGGGAGTATGTCGGTTTCATTCAGCATGGTGTTTCTCTTGCATCATTCTGCTCCCGCCAGGGTCGACACCGGCCGCGGGATGTCAATTGCAACAACATTCAATCCAGGCACCACTCGTGCACCGGGCTGCCGCTGTCCTGGCGTTCCCGGTATGCATGGGTCAGGGCTGTCATGTCACGGCCGTGGCGCTCCACCCAGGCCCGCTGCCAGGCCGAACCGGTCTGGCCAGTGCGCACACGCGCCTCGATGCTGCCAAGATAACGGTCGATATCGGTCGCGTCGATTTCCAGCGCCGCCAGCCCTGCACGCGCCTGTGGCAGCAGTTTGTCGACGAACAACGCCTGGATACTGCCGCGACGCCCGTCCAGCCAGGTGACGTGTGCATCCAGCCCCTGCTGCGCAGCCGCGTAGAAATTGTCACGCACCCGGTCAAACGCCAGCTCGTGTTCCGGCGGATCCGGCCGCATCATGAGCGCCTGCATCAAGCCGAAGAACAGCGCGGCATTCGCGATCACGTCGGCGATGCAAGGACCGCCCGGCACGACGCGGTGCTCAATGCGCAGGTGCGGCATGCCGTCGTAATCAAAGCCGATCAGCGGCCGGTTCCAGCGCCAGATGGTACCGTTATGCAGGCGCAGGTGCGACATGCGCTCTACACCATCGCCGAACAGCATCGGCAGCAGCACGGGATAATGCTGCTCATTCTCCACGAAGCATTCGAGTATGGAATCACGCGCATAGCCGGAGCCGAAGGTGACCCGCCGCAACGGACCCTGGCTGGCACCGGCGATGCCACCCACGGAGACCGACTGTTCAAACAGCGGAATGCGGGTCTCGCTCCACAGGTCATGGCCGAACAGGTAGGGCGAATTCGAGGTTGCCGCAACCAGCGGTGCTGCGAGGATGATCGACGCGTTGTAGGCGCGCACCGCCCTGGCAGGGTGCACCTTGAGATGCAGCTGGAAGGAGGTAGTGGCAGCTTCCAGCATGACACTCTGCTGCTGTGTTTTCAGGTGTTCCCGGCCATTGATATCGAGTTCCAGCGGCCGCCCTTCACGCAGCCGCAGCACCTGCTCGTTAAGGGCGCGGTAACGTTTCAGGCCGGACATGTTGGCCGGCGACAGCTCCGACTCCTGTAACGTGGGCAGGATGCCTATCATCATGAGATGCGTCTGCATGCCTGCTGCAACCTGCATGCACTGCCGCCAGGTTGCGCCCAGGCTGGCCTCGAAGCGGCTCAGCGCCGAACCCCAGAGATGTTGCGGATGATCGTTCAGCTCCACGTTGAAGCGCGCCAGCTCCGGGACCACCATGGGATTGTCCAGCCGCCGCAGAAACTCCTCGTTCACGGGTGCGGGACGCGCCGCGGCGTCGATCAGCCAGGCCTCGAGTTCAAAACCGCCCATGCGGTCGCGCACCGAGAACGCCGCGTCCCGGAACCACTCACCCAGGAGTTTGGTCTCCGCCTGCAGGCGCTCGGTATAGACGGCAAAGTCGGCCTTTGTGAAACTTGCTGCTTCTATTTCCTG
>JASFOC010000405.1:0-3421 GCA_050116715.1 Gammaproteobacteria bacterium | reverse complement strand
TGCGGATCGCGGAAACACCCGGCATGCGGGCCAGGATATAGCCACACAGCAGCAGCATCATTTGCTTGTTGTCATTGTGCATGGCGGTCAGCAGCTTGTCGCCCATGATCTGACAGCGCTGCACCTGGTCCGGCTTGTCCACCCAGTCGCGACTCATCTGCCAGCCCTTGTCCATATCCCGGTCCAGCTTGCTGAAAAAATCCTCTCCCTCGGTGATGATGTAATCCGGCACCGTTACCGGGTAAACCTGTTCTTCAACGACAATCTTCAGAATCATAGGACAGCCTGCTCTTGGTTGCTGATACAAATCGGTGTTTAATGGTACCCCATCACAACACGTGCCTGCAGGACAAAACGCCCATGCTTACCCGCATACACAAGGTACTCGATCGCCAGCAACTGGAAGCCGCGCGGAAAATCATTGCCGCGGGCCAGTTCCGTGATGGCTCGGTTTCTGCCGGCATGGCCGCACGCCGCGTCAAGTACAACGAGGAGCTGGCGCTGACCAGCCGCCAGTCGAGCGAACTCAACAATATCGTCATGGGCAGCCTGGTCAGGCACCCGGTCTACCGCAGTGCGGCCATGCCCCTGAAAATCGCCGCGCCCTACTACGCGCACTACACGCCCGGCATGTCCTACGGCGACCATGTCGATGACCCGATCATGGGCCAGGGATCAGATCTCTACCGCACGGATGTTTCCGTCACTATCTTTTTGAACGAGCCGGATGATTATGACGGAGGAGAACTCGTCATCCAGACGCCGTTCGGTGAGCAACAGGTAAAGCTGCCTGCCGGTGACGCCGTGATCTATCCCTCGGGCAGCCTTCATCACGTTGCCGAGATCAAACGCGGAGAGCGTCTTGTTGCCGTCAGCTGGATCCAGAGTCTGGTCAGGGACCCGGACAAGCGGGCCCTGCTGCATGAAATGAACCTTGCGCGCGAAACGCTGCTGCAGGAGCAGCCTGACGCCGAGACAACCGCCCGGGTCAATTATTCCTATATCAACCTGGTACGCATGTGGTCGGTGGTATAGAAACTGTCAGCACATGTGTTAACAGACCATGCAGCTCAAGCATCTGCCGGACCGACATTCATACCGACAGACAGACGTAGTCCGGTACCGTTATGCATGGTCACCTCGTGCAGCACTGCGGGACCAAACATAACCAGCTTGCCGGCCTGCGGCTGGACATTGACACGCCTGTCACCGTCATGCAAAACCAGGTTGCCGGAATGCTCCGGTACGCGGATGTAATACGCCGCAGACAGCAGTTCATCATTCTCATCATGGTGATGCAGCGATGTCTGCTGGCCTGGCTGCATGGCATTGAACCAGAACCCGACTTTTAACCCATCCGCCGGGATATCCAGCAACTGACCGGCCTGCTGGCGCAGCATATCCAGCACCACGGCAATCTCCGGGACGTCCGCTTTATCCAAGTAGATATTCTCGAAGCGACCTGCAAAAAAATGCGTCTGTCTCGCCCGGTCTGTTCCTGACAAGGTGATAAAGCGCTCGAACAAGGCGGCATTTAGCCTGTCCGGCTGCTCCAGTGTGACTTCCTGATAAAGCATGCAATGAAGGTCCCGCGTCATTTCGAAAGCGCTATTCTAGCTGCTGGCAAACCTCCCCTGAAGCTGTGCGCCATGCGTCTATACCTTAGTGAATACTCCATTCGAGAGAGTTTTTTCCACGGGATCAAGCCAGCCGAAATGCTTCCGGTAACGGCCGCATTGCAATACAATTCCGCATCCAAATTTTCTTAACTGTACTTGACTCAGGAGTATGGAAATGGCACTCGAAGTAAACGGCAAGAGTATCGAGCTCGATGAAAACGGCAACCTCGTGGACCCGCATGACTGGGATGAAGACGTTGCCAGGGCCCTCGCTGCCAAGGAAGGCATTGAACTGGGCGAGCAGCACTGGGACGTGATCAACTACCTGCGCTCTGAATATTTTGACAATAACGGTGAGCAGCCAATGGAACGGGTAATCAATAAAGGCATGTCCAAGATCTGGGGCAAGAAAGTCTCCAGCAAGGATCTCTATGCACTGTTCCCGCTCGCGCCCAGCAAGCAGGGCAACAAGATCGCGGGTCTGCCATTCGTCCTGCGCAAGGGCGGCTATTGAGCGCAGCATCGCACCGGGCTGATTCGGGAAGCATTGCAAACGCCTGAAGCCTGCCGGTGCAGGCCTGGCACCAGCCCAAAAAAAAGCCGCACCCTTCAGGGGTGCGGCTTTTTATTGAAGTCCTGAAACAGGTCTAGCGGTGCGAACCCTTCTCGGCGTGCGCCATGTCGACCAGCTTGTTCGCCAGATCCATGTACTCCTGACGGAAGCCTTTCAACATGTGGCCTTCTTCAGCAGCGAAGTAATCTTCCATCTCGACGCCGTTCTCGTGTTCGTAGTCGATGAATTTTTTCTGCATTTCCAGCAATTTGCTGATCAGTTCCTGCTTCTCACTCATGACAGATTCTCCAGATTCAGGTAATTCTTTATAAATGCACCGGTTATGCGGCAACTATAACCATTGGTCTGGGCCGGTAGTATATCCCGAATGGGCAGTTTTCTCTGCCAGCCGCCGGTTTGCGGTACCTGCAAGGTGGGGGAATTCTGCACTGCGGCAATAAAAAGACAACCCCCCGGTCGGGATAATCAGAACCTGTCTCACAATCCCGCGCGCGCCGCGTTGCTGCCCGAAAAGCGCACCTGCAAGGCGCACGGCGCAGCACAGTACTCAACGTACGGGCAAGCCGTGCAACACAGCAGGGGCGCTTTTCGGGCGCAACCCTTGGGGACCGGGCGATTTTGCCCCCTGGCTTTGTTGCGGCTCGCTCATGTAGCTACGGCTACACCACACTCGCCGCGCCGCGCCATGAAACAAAATCGCCGCGGTCGCGGCCGCGGGGGATTGTGAGACAGGTTCTACTTCTCGTCGTTTTCCTTGACCGCCTTGATGCCCTTATGGGGAATGAACAGGCCGCAGCCGAATGTGCGTCCCGCACCCAGACCGATCTGCTGCAGGCGCACGGACTGCTCCGGCTCGAGATCGGCCACCATCAGGCTGCGGGTAAAGATCTCGCCGTCGGGAAACGTCATGCGATGAGTGATACCGCCAAGCAACTTGCGGCAGGGAATATCAATTGACTGCAGCTCTTTCGCGGCCGACTCGAGAAACTGCTCCTCGTCCAGTGCCTCACTGGTGAGGATGTAGCGCGCAAACAGTGTTGACAGACTGCTGAGCAGAAAGACTTCGGATTTACCCACCTCCAGCGGATGACCCGCGATCTCCAGCGTTTTTCCGGTCAGCTCACGGGCTTCGTCCAGGCGGTGCCGGGGCACCCGCAGGCGCATGCGGGTGCGCTTCGAGAGGTGCAGCAGTTCATTGGCCGTGTTTTCCGGGCGGTACCAGCCATTA
>JASFOC010000404.1:0-3438 GCA_050116715.1 Gammaproteobacteria bacterium | reverse complement strand
GAAGTTGCGTCGCCTTGAGTCTGGCGATCTTCCTGCGATCCCGTACACTCATGTTCTCAGGTTCAAGACCAAGCTGGTCACCGTGGACATTGATATTGTCAATCCTGTAGACGCCCCTATCCTCTCCAGTTTCTAGTTCCGCGTTGTCTTCATTCGGCTTTTGCTGAATCGCAGACTTCAAGCCCTTGCGCAAGCGTTTCCAGGGCATCTTGGCTATAACACGCACCTTTTCAAAATACGGCAGGGTGTGAAAATAATCGACATCATCTGAGACCATATAAATCAGCAGCGTCTCCGTGTAGTCGTGCCGCTCCTGGAACAAATCGTATTCAAGCGCGAGGATCGCGGTATCTCCCTGCTGCAGTACACGCTTGCTGCGCTCCAGTATATAGGTAAGTCCCAGACCTGCATGCACACCGTAATTGATTACCGGCTTTCCCCAGAAGTCCGACAGGCGTCCTGAATCCACACCGAAAAGCATGCCGGAGCCCGATACGAATACCACCTTTGGCTCGACGATGGCATGGGCTGCCTCATCCTTGACGCGATACACACCGGCAATCCATTCCGCTCTTCTGACAGGACTTCCCAGTGCCACATAGAACAGCAGCACCCAGACAAGGCAAACGACCGTAATAGTCACGAAGAAAACTGTCAGATACGTCCTCATGGCTGCCTTCAGAAATTAAAGTAGAGAAATGCACTCTCCGGAACGGTTACCATGGTTTTTAGCGACACCATGAACAACACCGCGATGATCACGGCGTGATACCAGGTCGGTCGCCATTGCAGCCATGAATATTTCCAGGCATGGAGTTCGCCCTTGCAGGATTCAAGGGCAGGCCGGTAGCGAATCATCACCTGTTGTGTACTCGGTGCAAACCAGGAGAGCAACCACAGAGCGGTCAGCAGCTTCATGCCATCGAGATCTTGTTCAGGCAGGGATATACCGTTGCCGCCGAACATTGCGAACAACATATGGTTGGCACCCGCCAGTGTTTCTGCCCTGAAAAACACCCAGGCAACCACTACAGCCACAAACGTAACAAGCCTGGCAATACTGCGACTCATAAAAGTTGATTTATGCGTCCTTTCGTTGAAGGCCCTTTGCAACCCGTGCCAGGCATGGTTTACCACAAGGTAGAGTCCGTGCAAGGCACCCCAGATAACAAAATTCCATCCCGCACCGTGCCAGAGACCGCCAAGCAGCATGGTCAGCATCAGGTTGACATAGCGGCGCGCTTTCCCCCTGCGGTTGCCCCCGAGCGGGATGTACAAATAGTCCCTGAGGAAACGTGACAGCGTCATATGCCAGCAACGCCAGAACATAATGATATTCTCCGCCTTGTATGGAGAATTGAAATTCAGTGGCAGCCGGATACCAAACATCCTGGCCAGTCCGATCGCCATATCGGAATATCCGGAAAAATCAAAATAGAGCTGGAAGGTGTAGGCAAGCGCACCTTCCCATGCCTGAAAGATATTCAGGATCTCTCCTGAATCTGCTGCGTCAAACACGGGAGTCGCATAAACAGCCGCCCCGTCTGCAAGCACTACCTTTTTAAACAGTCCAAGTGAAAAGATGGTTATACCGATCGCGATATGCCCGTAACTCAGGCGGTAGATCCGTTCGCTGGCAAACTGCGGCAGCATTTCCTTGTGATGTACAATCGGACCGGCAATCAGTTGCGGGAAAAAGGTGACAAACAGGCAGTAGTGCAGGAAATTATACTCACGGGTTTCCCCTTTATACGCATCCACCAGATAGGCGATCTGCTGAAAGGTAAAAAAGGATATTGCAAGAGGCAGCAGAATTTTCTGCAAATGGAAATCAGCACCTGATACCAGGTTGATATTCTCAACAAGGAAGTTGGCGTATTTGAAATAACCCAGCAGCGCGAGATTTCCGACGATTCCAGATGCAAGCAGCCACTTTGCGGATTTTCCCTGGCCACTGCCGCTTAATGCAACGCCTGTTGCATAATTGAAGAAAATCGAGCCGAGAATAATGCCGAGATAGGCGGTATTCCACCAGCTATAGAAGAACAGGGAGGCACCCACCAGCCACGTAATTGCAATCCGGTGATGGCCGCGCGCGCCGATGACAAAAAAACCGGCCAGAACCACGGGCAGGAACACAAATATAAATACAAATGAATTAAACAGCATCTGTCGTGGATATCATCAATTCCAAACCAGGGACTGGGCACATATGTTCGGTATGACTGCGGCCATCGAGGTACGGATGTTTCTGCGGCAGAACACGACCGTCATCGATAACAGAACCGGTTTTCAGGCCGAAACCTGCCGGCAACACCCTGTCTGCCGGGCGGCATCATGATCGTGATACGCAGATCAGGCAAGGTGATCAGCACCCATGCATCCATGCACTGGCTTTCCGTTCCCTGACGGTCTGGCACCTGCATGACGTACTTACCTTCTGTATCCAGGCAGGTTTACTGCCTGACAATCAACGCGGAACCGCTCTTGTCCGGCATCGGCACCGGCATTTCCGGCTTGTCCGAAAAGAATTCATCCACCGCCTTGCGGGCACCGATCCAGGCGTTGTAGTCGTGTACAACCAGCAGGCCTCTCGTGCTCATGCGGGGATAGAAGAACTTCAGCCCTTCCAGCGTGGGCTCGAACAGATCGGCGTCCAGGCTGACGAAGGAGAAATTCAGCTCGTCAAATCCCGGGGGAATAGTGTCCGGAAAGTAGCCCGGGTAATAATGCACGTTGTCATTCTGCTGAGCGATATAGCGCTTAACGCCCTCCAGGGACGTGTCTGCAAACTTGTGCCCCTTGGTTGAAAAATTGGTGTTTTCCTTTTCGGCGGCGACGCTTCTCTCGGTAAACCCGGCAAAGGTATCGAACAGGTGCAGGTTCTTTTCCGGCAGGTAGTGGTGGATCAGTCTCGCCGTGCTGCCCTTGTATACGCCCAGCTCCGCCATATCCCCCCCGACCTCCTTCTCGATGACCGTTCGCAGCAGCAGTACCAGCATGTCCCGTCGGGTACAGTCCCAAGGTTCCAGGTCGTGGATGCGCCGGCCTTCCCGGCTGCTCTCAGGGAAGAAACCACCCGTTTCCTGAACAAGATCCCGGTTGTACCAGCGCGACCGCGGATTGATATCCATCTGGCCCTGCATGAAGAAAGAGGTATTCTTCAGCAGCGGCGTAAATTTTTTCAGGATCGATTTTGCCAGTTTTGAACTCATAGTTCTTTACCGCTCCGGGTTTGTCCCGTGATTCCCGGGAAAGGCAGCTGCAGTACCCGCATATTCAGGTGACCGGATATCGTACACAAAACCGGGGCAATGGCCCCTGATCAAGCAGGCACAATCGAGCATTCTAGTATCACCCGCCGGAAAGATCACCGGCAACAAGCGACTCCCTGAAAAACCGGGCGATCTCGGGGCAGTCGTCCCAGTTACGCATGAA
>JASFOC010000403.1:0-3440 GCA_050116715.1 Gammaproteobacteria bacterium | reverse complement strand
GGCCTGCCCTGACCTGATCGCCTTCCGCTACCAGCAGCTTGCTGTTGTGCCCGTAGGCACTAAGCAGATTCTCGTTATGTTTTATGATGATAAGCCTGCCATAGCCGACGAGTCCACTCCCCGCATATACGACCTTGCCGTTTGCGGCTGCCTTTACCGGCTGGCCGTCATGCCCGCCGATATCGATACCCTTCTTGCCACGACCGCTGGACTGGTAACTGCGCAGCAGCCTGCCGCGCGTCGGCCAGACCCAGTGACCATCGTAACGAACCATAGATGTCGTCGCTACGGCAGGGGCAGCAGCCGGGGTCGATGGCACGGCAGCCGGTGCCGGCAGCGGGGTTGCTGCCGGCACCGGCGCGGCTTGCGGGACCGGCCGGGTGCGTGCCGTATTCTCACGCACGGGGGCCGGTGCAGCCTCCGTACCGGCGGCCTGCAGATCGAGGCGCTGGCCTGTATAGATGGTGTACGGATAGCGAATCCCGTTGCTGGCGGCGAGTTGCTGGTATGAGAGCCCATGCGCCCAGGCGATGGAATACAGGGTGTCGCCGCGCTGCACGACATAATACGTCTGCTTGCCACCTGCCGGGGTACGCCTTGCCGATGCGGCAGACCGCGGCACCGATGTCGCCGCGGGCGCGGACTGGTTGTCGCGTGTGGAGACCGGTGCCTTGACGGGGCTGCCGCAGCCGGCCAGCAACAGCGGCAAGACATATACGGGAATGAAGCGCAGACGCCTGTGCATTACCTGTTGAAATATATGAAAGCCACGATGGCAATAATGACCACGAACCAGCCGAGGCGTTCCACATAGGTGCGCAGGCGGGTTTCCATGCGCTCACCGCCCCATGCCATCAGTCCCGCGACCAGGAAGAAGCGTCCACCGCGCCCGATGACGGAACCTGCAATGAACAGTGGCAGGCCCATGGCAAGCGTGCCTGCGGCGATCGTAAAAACCTTGTAGGGAATCGGCGAGAATCCGGCCACCAGGATTGCCCAGAAGCCCCACGTCTCGAACCATTCGCGGGCATGCAGGTATTTATCCCAGTAGGCGGACGTCTGCAGCCAGGGTTGTATCAGTTCGAAGAAGTAATAACCGATGAGATAGCCGAACAGGCCACCGACGACAGAAGCCAGCGTGGTCAGTGCTGCGAAACGCATGGCACGTCCCGGCTGCGCCATGCTCATGGGCGCCAGCATCACGTCCGGCGGAATCGGAAAGAATGACGATTCCGCAAAACTCAGGCCCGCGAGGTAGCCCCAGGCGTGGCGGTGGCGCGCCCATGTCATGCACTTGTCGTACAGGGGGGTAAACAGCCGCATCAGGCACGCCCGTGCAGCAACGGGACGAAAATCACCGGGTCCAGGTCTTCCTGCTCGTAGCTATCCCCCTGGCGGGTCACCAGCGTCAGGACCTGGTAGTCCGGCCCCCCCAGCGGGATGATCAGCCGCCCGCCATCGGGGGACAGCTGTTCCAGCAGGGCCCGCGGGATCTCCTCACTGGCCGCCGTGGTAATAATGGCGTCATAGGGTGCAAACTCGGGCAAGCCCTCGGTACCGTCAGAATAGCTTGCGCGTATATTGCGCAGGCCCAGCTTGCGGAAGCGCTGCCGTGCCTGGGTGGCCAGTGGCTCGATGCGCTCCACGGTATAGAGCTTCTCGACCAGCGGCGCCAGTACTGCCGCCTGGTAACCGGAGCCGGTGCCGATCTCCAGCACCTTGTGCGGATGACCGCGCAGGATCAGGTCCGTCATGGCCGCAACGATATAGGGCTGGGAAATCGTCTGGTTGTAACCGATGGGCAGCGCCGTATCCTCGTAGGCGCGGCTGGCCAGCGCCTCGTCCACGAACAGGTGACGCGGGGTGTTACGGATCATTTCCAGCACGGCTTCGTTGCGAATGCCTTCTTCCCGCAGGCGCGCCACCAGCCGGTCGCGGGTCCGCTGGGAGGTCATGCCTACACCCTGGGTCAGGCTGTTCATCCGCCGGTTCCGCCCGGCTCTGCCAGCCAGTTGGCGATGCTGTCCATGGCAGCATAGCGGGTCAGGTCCACATCCAGTGGCGTAACGGAAACGTAACCCGATCGCACGGCGTGAAAATCAGTCCCCGGCCCGGCATCCTGCTCGGAGCCCGCCGGCCCTACCCAGTAAACCTTGCGTCCCCGCGGGTCCACCATCTCCACAACCGGTTCGGACTTGTGCCGGTGGCCAAGACGCGTGGCCTGCACGCCCTTGATCGCGTCGAGGGGGATGTCCGGGACATTGACGTTGAGAATGGTATCCGCCGGGAGGGTTCCACCGAGCACGCGGCTGACGAGGTCCACGGTCACCTGCGCTGCGGTTTCAAAATGGGTCGGCCCGCCAGGACCATAGGCCAGCGAAACCGCAACAGCGGGAAAACCGAGGAAGCGGCCTTCCATTGCAGCGGCTACCGTGCCCGAATAGAGCACGTCGTCGCCCATGTTCGCACCGGCGTTGATGCCGGCGACGACCATGTCCGGCTCGGTTTCCAGCAAACCGGTAATGGCCAGGTGCACGCAGTCGGTCGGCGTGCCATCGACACAGGTATAGCCGTTGTCCGCCCGGCGTGCGCGAATCGGGGCATCCAGCGTGAGCGAATTGCTGGCGCCACTGCGATCGCGATCCGGCGCGACCACCGTGACGCTTGCAACCACCGACAGCGCATCGGCCAGCACCTGGATGCCCCTGGCCTGGTAACCATCATCATTACTGATCAGAATATTCATCAGGCCCTTGTTGCGACTTCCCCGTGCGGGCTGTGTAGTATACGGTTTCACGGGAAGGCAGTTCAAAGGATCATTACAGGCAGATGGCGAAGACAATGAAACCGTCAGCAGAAGAGATCGAACTGTTTCGCCGCAGTGTCGGGCCGGTGCGTAAAGTCAGCTGTGACCAGGTCAGGCATGCACACAGGCCGCCAGCGCCCCGCCCGCGGAAAAACCCCGCAGGGGTGCTAACGGAACTGCCGGACAATTTCTCCGATGCCTATGACCCAGGCAGTGTCAGCGCGGAAGAAACCCTGTTTTTCGCCCGGCCCGGTCTGCAACAGCGGCAGCTGCAGCGTTTCCGGCGCGGACAGCTGGCCTGTGCCGCGGAACTCGACCTGCACGGCATGACCACCGCCATCGCCCGCAGTGAACTGATGGCCTTTATCGCGCACTGCAGCGCACAGCGCATTCGCTGCGCGCGCATTATCCATGGCAAGGGTTACGGCTCGGGTGGCTCCGCACCGGTGCTGAAAAACCGTTTGAACAGCTGGCTGCGCCAGCACCACGATGTACTCGCCTTCAGTTCGGCGCAGTCGCGCCACGGCGGCAGCGGCGCCCTCTACGTGTTGCTGCGTTCAGCCGGCTGACAGCAATTCCCTGAGAACGCTGGTCGCATAGGCGCCTGCCGGCAACGAGAATTCCAGGCAGAGGA
>JASFOC010000402.1:0-3440 GCA_050116715.1 Gammaproteobacteria bacterium | reverse complement strand
ATATACAGTTCCTCCACATAGTCGCGGGCCATGCGGTTGCAACTGAACTGTGGCGCCAGCCGCGCCATGCTGGCGCGCATGCGTGCCACCCAGGCACCGGGGATACCTTGCGCATCGCGCCTGTAGAATAAAGGTGCCACTTCTTCTTCCAGCAAGCGGTAGAGGGAATCCGCCTCCACGGCATCCCATTGCGGATCGCTGTGCTCCTCGCAATCACCCAGGGCCCAGCCAACCTCCTCGCTATAGGCCTCTGCCCACCAGCCATCCAGCTCCGACAGGTTGAGGCCGCCGTTGACCAGCACCTTCATGCCGCTGGTGCCGCAGGCTTCCCATGGCCGGCGCGGCGTATTGATCCACAGGTCCACGCCCTGCACCAGTTGTTGGGCCAGGGAGATGTCGTAGTCCTCCAGGAACACGGCGCGGTGACGCACCTCGGGCTGGCTGACGAAATCCACCCATTGCTTGATCAGCGCCTGGCCCTGGACGTCGGCGGGATGGGCCTTGCCGGCGATAATGAGCTGCACAGGGCGTTCCGCATGGTTCAGCAGCCGTGTCAGCCGCGCCTTGTCCTGTAGCAACAGATTGGGCCGCTTGTACTCCGCGAAGCGACGGGCAAAGCCGATGATCAGCACATTGGGGTCGAGCATCTGCTCAACCTCGGCGATGGCGTCCGGTTCGGCACCCCGCTGGCCCAGCTGACGCGACAACCGCACCCGGGCATAGTGGATCAGGTCCTGGCGTTCCCTGGCGCAGAAAGACCAGATGGCTTCGTCGCTCAACCCTTCAATGGCCTCATTCAAGGCTTCTGCACTGCCCCGCCAGCGTTCGGGGCCACAGGTGCGGGTCCACAGCTTGTCGGCCCAGGGTGAGTCCCATGAAGGCACATGCACCCCGTTGGTGACATGGGTAATGGGCACCTCGCGACCCGGCCAGCGAGGAAACAGGGGCTGGAATATGTGGCGGCTGACTTCACCATGGAGCGCGCTGACAGCGTTGGCGACATGGCAGCCCCGCATGGCCAGGTAGGCCATGTTGAAGGGTTCCTGGTCGTCGTTCGGGTTCTTGCGTCCCAGGGCCAGCAGGTCGCGACGGGATACATCGATATCCACCAGGTAGTTGCGAAAATAGGGGAAGTATTTCTCGATCAGGTCCGGCGGGTAGCGGTCGAAACCGGCTGCCACCGGGGTGTGGGTGGTAAACAGGTTTCCGGCCCGCGTGGTCCACAGGGCTTCCCAGAAAGTCGACCCGTTTTTCTTCATTGCGTAACGGGCGCGTTCCAGTACGGCAAAGGCTGCATGCCCCTCGTTGAGATGGCAGACGTCGATCTCGATGCCCAGCGTTTCCAGCAACCGCCAGCCACCGATGCCCAGCACGATTTCCTGGATCAGGCGCTTTTCCAGGCCACCGCCATAGAGCTGGCCGGTAATACCGCGGTCGACCGGGGCATTGAGAGGATCGTTGCTATCGAGCAGGTATAGCGACACCCGCCCCACATTGGCCTGCCAGACGCGCATGATGACCTGGCGGCCGGGGAAATCCAGTTCAATGCGCAGCCAGTCACCGTCCGCCGTCAGGGCCGGCAGAATGGGGAGACTGGTAGGGTCATTGAAGGGATACAGCGCCTGCTGTTGACCGCTGGCGTCCAACATCTGGCGGAAATAGCCCTCCTGATACAGCAGGCCCACCCCCACCAGCGGCACGCCGAGGTCGCTGGCAGCCTTGAGGTAATCGCCGGCGAGGATGCCGAGACCACCGGCATACAGCGGCAACGCCTCGCCAAGACCGAATTCCATGCTGAAGTAGGCAATTTTGCGGATGCTGGCGTCGGCATGGACCTCGCTGAAACGGCCGGGGAATGCCAGGTACTGGCGCCGCTCCTCGGACAGTCGTGCCAGTTCTGCAAGAAAATCGCTGTCGCCAGCCAGTTGTTGCAGGCGCCTGTGTGGCACGTTCTGCACGATCACCCAGGGATTGCCGATGCGCTCCCAGGTTTGCGGGTCTACTGTGCGCCACAGCTCGTCGCCTGCGTGACTCCAGGTCCAGCGCAAATCCAGCGCCAGTTCGGAGAGGGCCTCCAGACCGGCAGGCAATTTACGTAAGAAAACATTATGCACGACTGCAGCTTCCTTCTAACCTGAATCGCCATGTCCGCGGTCGTTTGCGACGGGACACTGCAACCCGCACCAACACCGGAACTATAAAGAGCCATCATGGCTGACGCCAGCGCGACTTTGACGAGATTGTCATCTGCAGCTCGGCTGCCAGGTCACAACAGGGCGCTGACACCCGCGGGGGGAAGGAGAGGTATGCTGAGTCTCTGCACTGCCCGGGGCGGGCAGTGTGCCGTCTGCCTCAGGCCGGCAGCATGTGGGAAGCGGGTGGTCTCACTGGCGGGCGCCGGGTCGACAGGATGCCGCCGGCGCCGCCTGGATTTTCACGACCGCGGGCCTGGCTGGCACCCGCATGCCGCAGGATGCTAGATATTGTGATTCCGGGCAATGCTCTGGTAGACGATCCCGGAAACATCGCGGATGATATTACCGCGCGAGCGGATCCAGCTCGTGTAATTCGTGGCATTCTGTTCCTTCTCGATGATGCCGATCAGCGTGTAGGGGTACCATTCGCCGTCTGCACCCTTGACATTGAGGATGCCCATATCACCGCAGACACGTGCGGTACTGCCGGTCTTGTTGTAAACCTGGGTGCCTTTGGGAACATTGCGCACGCCGGTGTAGATCCGGTCACGACCCGGCAGCGCCATGAGGCGCTTGATCTCGCGGGCACCGGCGATATCCTCCTTCCACAGCGCGTACAGAAAGCGGCTGTAGTCGTGCACGGATGCCTTGTTGCGGTAGGTCTTGCCGCCGGCAGGGATGTATTCGACCAGGTGGATTTCCTGGAATATGCCAGGGTACTGCTGTTTCAGTATCCGCTGGACAGCCTGGGGACCTCCCACCATGCGGGTTATCCAGTTGGTGGCGGTATTGTTTGAATGCTGGATCATCCGCTCCATCTGTCGGCGGCTTTCCCTGCCATACTTCAGTTCGCCCTGCTCGACCTTGTAGAAGAACGCCGCCGCAATGAAAGGCTTGACGAGGCTGGCCGCCTGGAACTGCTGGTCCTCGTTGATGGTGACCAGCTTTTCGCCGGTGGTGAAGTCGTACACCGACCAGCCGGTGCGCTCGTCGGGGTCGAGCTTGCCAGCCTTGCGCAGGCCATTGATATAGTCTTCAACCGCCGCCTCCAGGTTGTGAATCTCCCGGTTGCGTTCGCTATTTGTCATCCTGCTTCTGCGAGAAACCGGCAGGGCGGGCGGCGGCGCTGCCAACGCGGTTTTTGTGATCCTGGCAGTGGGTGAACCTGCCGCGGGGGATGCTGCCCCGGGGTCGCCAACCAGCGTCCAGTTATCGGAACGTATCGGACTGGCGGTATCCAGGCCC
>JASFOC010000401.1:0-3448 GCA_050116715.1 Gammaproteobacteria bacterium | reverse complement strand
ATCTTGCCGCCGGCGGTGATGATATCGATAACCAGTGACCCCGAATCAGACGAGGTAACGAAAAAGGTGATAATCACCAGCAGCGCAATGACGCCGAAAAGCGTGGCAAGAAGGGTCGCAAGGGAGCCGGTCATGACACTCAGCGGCAGGCGGTCGAGGAACACGAACAGGGACTTGGACAGGTCTGCCTTCACGGCCGCCGCGATGCCGCCATCGCCGAACAGTTCGAAATACATGGCACTGTCGCCAAAGATCGTGATCCACAGAAACGTCAGCAGCGTCGGTACGAACAGCACCCCCGTGACAAACTGGCGGATGGTACGGCCGCGCGAGATCCGCGCGATGAACAGGCCGACGAAGGGCGACCAGGCAATCCACCACCCCCAGTAGAATACGGTCCACCCGTTCTGCCAGCTACCACCGGTGTAGGTCTCGTTCCAGAACGCCAGGGCGAAGAAGTTGTCCAGGTAGTTGCCCACGTTCTCGACAAAGGCATTCAGCAGGAACAGCGTCGGCCCCATCAGCAGCACGAACAGCAGCAACAGTCCGGCGGTGATCATGTTGATATTGGACAGGCGGCGGATGCCGGCATCCAGGCCGGCCACCACGGAAGCGGTGGCAATCGCGGTTATCCCGGCAATCAGCAAAATCTGTACCCCGGCATTCTGCGGGACACCGAAGATATGATTGAGGCCGGCATTGACCTGGCTGACACCCAGTCCGAGCGAAGTCGCCACGCCGAACAGGGTGGCGACCGTGGCGAGGATATCGATGGCATGTCCCCACGGCCCGTGAATGCGTTCGCCGAAAACGGGCTCGAAAACCATGCGGATACTCAGCGGCTTGTTGCGGTTGTAGGCGAAGAAGGCCAGTGCCAGCCCGACCAGGGCATACACGGCCCAGGCATGCAGCCCCCAGTGCAGGAAGGTCGTCATCATGGCATCTTGATAGGCCCCCGGTGTTCCGGGTTCTTCGCCGTGCGGCGGGGTCAGCAGATGGTACATGGGCTCGGCCACGCTGTAGAACAGCAGGCCGATGCCCATGCCGGCACTGAACAACATGGCGAACCAGCCCTGCAGCGAGAAGTCCGGCGTGGCGTCCGGGCCGCCGATGCGAATATTGGCAAAGCGGCTGAACCCCAGGTAGGCGCAATACGCCAGGATGATGTTGGTCCCGAGCACGAACATCCAGCCGGTCTTGTTGGCAACCCATGCCTGGGTGGTGTCGAACACGGCACTCATCTCATCGAGAAAGACCAGGCTGAGAACGACGAACAGCAGGATAATACCGGCCGACACCCCGAACACGACAGGATTAAGGTCGACGATCCTGGCCCCGTCCCTGTTCTTGATTATCCAGTTTTGCATCATGACTCCCGGCTTGTAGAAAGGTGTACGGATCGTTCACTTGCGGGCGGCAGCCTTGCCATGAACCTGACTGCAGTCGATCCGGCAGCAGCCGTTCAGGTATCCCGCCCGGATTGCCTGCAATCAAAAGTAATATCCGAAATTGATGTTGAATCGATAGTTCCAGTCATCATTGCCATCGACTCCGAAGTCACCCACGCCCTGGTAGATGTTCGCGTAGTCATCCCCCTCGTTGCCGACAAAGAGGTTGCCGTCCGAATAGGCCAGGTCAGTGTAGATATACCAGCCGCCGCTGGCCCAGGCAGACCCGAGTATGAAGAGTTGACTGTCGTTGAATGCGCTTTCGTCCTTGATGATGTTGCTGTACTCGATGTAGGGCAGCAGGTAGTCCAGCCAGGGAAGCTGCGGGGTGACATACATGTAGCTCAGGGATACCGCCGGTATCCATGCCGCGGTCGCCACCGGCCAGGCGAAGTCATAGGCGCCCATCGGGATCAGCTTGTCGGTCCCGAGCAGGTTGTCACTGTCAATGTTGATCCGGTAGCGGGTCAGCTGGCTGGCGAGCCGGAAATTGCCCAGCTGGTTGACCATGTGGGCCGATGCCGCCCAGTGATCGCCGTCATCCGCACGCCGCCCGCTGAGCTGGCCATACTGCAGCGAAATGCCCGCCTCGGTCTGCAAGCTCGCGCCGGGGAAGCTGTAGATGGCGCGCACATTGAACTGGTTGCGCTCCTCGTAGCCGTTTACCGGTGCGCTAACTACCGCGCCGTCCTGATCGAGCCCTGAGCGCCACCTGACCGCATCATAGCCATAGCGCGCGCTGTCCTCGCTGGCGCCTCTCCCGTTCGGCTCGCTGCTGATAAAATAGGCGAAGTCGAGCTGCCAGTCCTTCCAGCCGGTGAGATACCTGAGGCCGAGGTCGGCATCATCGGCAAGGCCGACGTAGTAGTGCTGGTCGAAGAACCAGCTTTGCGAGATGCCGTAGGGTCCTGGCCCGAACGGCACCCGGGTAACGCCGGCAAGCACCTCGCTTTGATCAGCGAAGCGGTAGCCGAGCCAGCCGGTGTGCAGGAAGTTGTAGCCGTCGTACCAGCGATACTCCAGGTCCCCGATAAGCTGCTCGTGTTCCAGCGACATGTTGATGCGGAAGGTATCGAGTTCGAAGTTGCCGCCGTCACCGCCGCGCGACGGACCATCCCCATCCCCGCTGTAGTCGCCAAGCACGTAATTGACACGCATGGCACCCCCAACGGAGAGCGGACCGATCCTGATCTTGTCAGCGCCGGGCTGGCTGGCTGCAGCGACATCCGCATCGATCGTGTCCGGCTTTTCAGCAGCTGCGCCCTGCGCCGCGCGGGCAGCCTCCAGCGCCTGCCTGGCCTGCTCCAGTTCGCGAGTGAGCTCCTCAACCCGCCTTTCCAGTTCGGCTGTATCCGGGTCTGCCGCCAGTACCCCCGAAGGCAAGTAGGTAACAACCAGCAGCACAAGAGCCAGTGCCAGTAAACCGTCCGGCATGAACCTTGTCATTCGCGCATCGACCAGTTGCATTGTATTCCCCGGGACCCGCAGTGCTGCAAAGGGTCCTTGCGGGCGTGCACGCCCGTTATTGATGTCTGCTTTTCATTCGTGATGTTTTTGCACGGTAATTGCGAAGCGCTGCCGCTCATGCAGACCGGGAAGCGTCTTCATGATGTTGCCGCCTGTCTTCGGGCCTGCGCCGGTGAGGTGCATCCGAAACCTGATATGCCTGTCAGCGGCGTATACCCGGGCTTGCATTCTCCCCAGCTTGCAGGGGCAGCATACATTGACTGATCGGTATCCGGGCGTGCTGCTCATATGCTGCCATTCATACACCCGGTATCAACGGGCAACGGGGAACATGCACGCGACTACCTTAACCCGCTGATTTACACACCGCAAGCCGCCTGCCCCACCCAGGAAAGTGCTGGCGCAGTACTCACAGCATGCTGGCATTGCAGCGAATGACGCCACCGATCACGGCACAGCGTGCGGACATCGCAGTGGAACGCAGTGAGCGGATGGAACCATGGCATGCACCCCACGCCTCTGCCGGTAGCATC
>JASFOC010000400.1:0-3448 GCA_050116715.1 Gammaproteobacteria bacterium | reverse complement strand
TACCCAGCGCGGACAGCACGCCGGCCTGCACCGGCACCAGGGCATGCCGCATGCCCAGGGCTTCCGCCAGCGCACAGACGTGCAGGCCGCCGGCTCCGCCAAAGGACACCAGCACGTGATTGCACGGATCAACACCGCGCTGCACCGAGATCACCCGCAGTGCCTGAGCCATGTGTTCATTGGCGACCGCGATGACCCCCTCGGCCGCGGCCTCCGGCGCCATGTCCAGCGCGCTGGCAAGCTGCTGCACGGCACGGCGTGCCGCAGCCACATCCAGCCGCATGGCGCCACCCAGGAAGGCATCCGCCTGCAGATGCCCAAGCACCAGGTTGGCATCGGTTACGGTCGCCTGTTTGCCACCCTGGCCGTAGCAGGCCGGCCCCGGGGCGGCCCCTGCCGATTCCGGGCCGACCTGCAGCAGTCCGCCCGCATCGACCCTCGCAATGGACCCCCCGCCGGCGCCGATGGTATGCATATCGACCATCGGCACTGCCACCGGCCAGGGGCCGATGCTGCCCTCGCTGGTGAGGCGAATTTCACCCTCGATCAGGGCAACGTCTGTCGATGTCCCGCCCATATCAAAGGTAAGCAGGTGCGCGTGACCGGCCTGCTGCCCGATGAAACGCGCGCCCATCAGGCCGCCGGCCGGGCCTGAAAGCAGCAGTCGTACTGCCATATCGCCCGCCACGGCGGCACTCACGGTGCCGCCCGCACTCTGCATGACGGTTACCCTGGCCGGCGCCAGCTGCCGGTTGAGGCGCTGCAGGTAACCCGCCACCAGCGGACCGACCCAGGCATTCAGCCAGGTAGCAATACCGCGTTCATATTCCCGGTATTCCGGCAGCACCGCGGATGACCGGGAGACGAACAGCGTATCCGGCAGCCATGACTCGACAAGCTCCTCATCCGCGGCGTCGATGAACGAGAACAACAGGTTGATGGCCACGGCCTGGGGCTGCAGGACGTCGATTCTTGCCAGCAGGGTTTTCCGGTCGTTCTCGGCCAGCGAGGCAATACGTTCACCCGCCGCACCGAGCCGCGCCGCCACCTCGATACACAGTTCCCGCGGCACCGGCGGCGGCAGCGGCTCCGGCTGCAGGTTATAAAGTTCGCGCCGCGCCTGACGCCCGATGGTCAGCACATCGGCGAGCCCCTGGTTGGTAATATAGGCGGTGCGGACGCCCTTGCGTTCGAGCACGGCATTGGTCGCCACCGTGGAGCCATGCACCACCTGCAGTCCGGCCAGCGAAACGCCCAGCTCGCGAATCCCCTGCAGGATCGACTGTGCCGGGTCGTGAGGCGTGGACAGCACCTTGTGAATCCGCAGCGCGTTGCCGTCGAACAGCACGAAATCGGTAAACGTCCCGCCGGTGTCGATTCCCAGCCAGCAACCGGCAGCCTGTTTTCTGGATTCATCCTGCATTGCGGTTACCCGTTGCCTGTGCCCGGCGGCCGTCGCCGGGGGCGTGAAAAATCATCTGTTGCGGATGCGCGATCGGCATGGCTGCAATGTCCGGCATGACATGCCGGGCAGCAGCCGCTAATAATAAATCCGGCGCCTTGTAATCACGAGCGTAAAGGCAATAATAAGCGCCATGTCGAGCCAAGAACTGATCCGCATAGCTCACCTGCACCGCGATTACGGCCACATCCGCGCCGTCGATGATGTCAGCTTCGGACTTGCCCGGGGTGAGGTGCTGGGCTTTCTGGGGCCGAACGGGGCCGGCAAGACCTCGACCATGCAAATGATCACCGGCAACCTGGCGCCCGGTGGCGGTGAAATCCGGGTCTGCGGCATCGACCTGCTGGAGCAGCCGAAACGCGCCAAGCGCGAGATCGGCTACCTGCCGGAACAGCCCCCGGTCTATCGCGAACTGACGGTGGATGAATACCTCACTTACTGCGCCCGCCTGAACCGGATCACCCGCCGGCATATTGCGGGCGCGGTCGCCACGGCGAAGGAACGCTGCGGTCTCGGCGACACCGGCCCGCGCCTTATCGGCAACCTGTCCAAGGGCTACCAGCAGCGCGTCGGCATCGCCCAGGCCATTATTCACAACCCGGCCGTGGTGATTCTCGACGAGCCCACCGTCGGGCTGGACCCGCTGCAGATACGCGAGATCCGCGGCCTGATACGGGAACTGGGTGAAGCTCACGGCATCATCCTGTCCACCCATATCCTGCCAGAGGTACAGGCCGCCTGTAACCGGGTACAGATCATTCACCACGGCAAGCTGGTCTTTTCCGACAGCACACGCGGCCTCGAACAGCAGCTCAACGCCACCTCGCTGCTGGCCGCATTCAGGTCCGGGCCGGATCCCGCCGCCCTGCAGCAACTGCCGGGCGTAACCGCTGTCGAGGTGCTGGATGCGGGCCGGGTACGACTGCATTACCGCGATACCAGCCCCGCCGAGGCGGTGGTCGAGCTGGCCGCCAGCCGCAACTGGCGGCTGTATGAACTGGTTCCGGAACGCCGCACCCTGGAGCAGATCTTCATCGAACTGACCTGCTCGGACACGCCGGCACAGATCATGGCGGAGGCGGCCGCATGATGATCTTCACCATCGCTGCGCGGGAAATACGCAGCCTGTTCCTGTCACCGCTGGCCTGGGCAATTCTTGCTGTCACCCTGTTTATCCTGGCCTATCTGTTCCTGTCCCAGATCGAGGCCTACCTCCTGCTGCAGCCGCGGCTCGCGGCCCTGCAGGCCGCACCCGGCGTTTCCGACATCGTGGTCGCGCCGCTGTTCGGCGATGCGGCCGTGGTCCTGCTGCTGATTACCCCGCTGGTCACCATGCGCACGCTGAGCGAGGAACGCCGCAGCCGCACCCTCAGCCTGCTGCTGTCGGCGCCCGTCTCGATGACGGAAATCATCCTTGGCAAATACCTCGGCGTGCTGGCTTTCTTCCTGATCCTCATCGGCATGCTGGCGATCATGCCGCTGTCACTGCTGGCCGGGACCGACCTCGACCTGGGCAAACTGGCGGCGGGACTGCTGGGGCTGACACTGGTCGTGGCCGCCTTTGCCGCCATCGGCCTGTTCATGTCTGCGCTCACCGAGCAACCCACTGTCGCAGCCGTGACCACATTCGGCCTGCTGCTGCTGCTCTGGATCCTCGACTGGGCAGGCAACAGCGGCCTGGATACCAGCAACCTGCTGGCCTACCTGTCGATGCTGCGCCACTACGAACCCCTGCTCAAGGGCCTGTTCAACAGCACCGACGTCGTCTATTACCTGCTGGTAACCACCCTGTTCCTGGGCTTCAGCATTCGCCGCCTGGATGCCACCCGACTGCCACACTGAGCCATGAAAGCTTCCCGCCGCTCCCGCATCCTGCTGCGCCTGCAGGGCCTGACCTTCAGCCTGCTGTTCAGTGCCAGCATCGGCCTGCTGGCCTGGCTGAGCACCCAGTATGTGTATCAGGCCGACTGGACGGCCGGCGCACGC
>JASFOC010000399.1:0-3450 GCA_050116715.1 Gammaproteobacteria bacterium | reverse complement strand
TCTTCTTGTCCAGCAGTGACTGGATGGCATCGGCAAGTGCGACATAGCCGCCGGTAATGCTGGCCGTGCGGGTGCCCCCATCGGCCTGGATGACATCGCAGTCAATGGTGATGGAGCGTTCGCCCAGCAGCTTCATGTCGGTCACCGCCCGCAGGGAGCGCCCGATCAGGCGCTGGATTTCCATGGTGCGCCCACCCTGCTTGCCGCGGGCTGCTTCCCGGCCCATGCGGCTGGTGGTAGAGCGTGGCAGCATACCGTATTCCGCAGTGACCCAGCCTTCACCCTTGCCACGCAGGAAGCCCGGTATGCGCTCCTCCACGGTGGCATTACAGAGGACGCGGGTGTCACCGAATTCCACCAGGACCGAGCCTTCGGCGTGCTTGGTATAGTTGCGGGTGATGCGGACATTACGCATCTCGTCCGGGGCGCGGTTGCTGGGGCGCATAATTGGTTCCTGTTGTGAGTGAGGCGCGGATTATAGCGCGAACAGGGTCTGGCGCTATTGCACCCTGCGGAAGTCAATGCGGGGGTTTCATCGGCTGCCCGCCGGCCCCTGTGGATTTTTCCCGTAACCGGTACAAGTCATTGATCATTGAATGGTTGTGGCGTTTGTATTATGTTGGCTGGGTAAGCTTGTGTGTGCTGGGCAGGATTCCTGCAGGACACAGTTATGACGCCAGGCATTGGCGCTGAATATGACGGCAATCGCGTTTTTCGCACATGCCTGATACGTATACTAAAGCTTGGGCAGCACCGGACGATGCAGTCCTTACTCTTGTCCGGCAACAGATCCTGCTGTACCGGATCGTACTAACGGAGATTTATACGATGCATAAGTCAACCAGGAAACCGGTTTCATATCTGCTGGCTGCCATGCTTGCACTCACCAGCATGGCGTACGTGCCAGGAGCCTATGCAGCCAGCATGAGTCGATCGATCGACGAAGAACCGACTGGCGGCACCATGATGGCGGACACGTTCCTGGTCCGGCCATTCATGCTCGTAGGTACTGTTGTAGGTGTGGCGACCTTTATTGTCACCCTGCCATTCAGTGCCCTGGGCGGAAATGTTGGTGAGGCGGGCAAGACCCTGGTTGTTGAGCCTGCGAAATATACCTTCGTACGCCCGTTGGGCGAACTCTAGACCGCCCGGCAGCACATCATTATCAACCAAGCCACTGTGGCCGGTGACGGCGCAGTGGCTTTTTTGTGTCAGGCAAGGCCCTGTTAATGATAACCCCCAGGCTTTACCATGACGGGCCTGACAGCAGGCAATGCAACCGGAGCGTCAACATGATACGCAGCATGACCGCCTTCGCGAGGCGGGAGGTGAATACCGAAGCAGGGGTTTTGTCATGGGAGATCCGCTCGCTCAATCACCGCTATCTGGAGCCCGGGCTGCGCCTGCCGGAGGAGTTGCGTGCGGCGGAGGCCACTGTTCGTGAACGTCTGGGCAAGCGTCTCTCCCGCGGCAAGGTGGAATGCACCTGCCGCTACCGGCCTGTGGCGAGTGGTGCGGTGCCTGTCGACATCGACACCGACAACCTTGCGCGCCTGCTCTCCGCCTGTGAACAGGTGGCCGCTGGATTGCCTGTAGCTGAGCCATTGAACCCGCTGGATATACTGCGCTGGCCGGGTGTGCTGCGGGAGAATGTGGTCGATAACGAACCGCTGGTAAGCAGTGCGCTGGCGCTGCTGGATCAGACCCTTGACGACCTGGTGGCAAACCGGGCGCGTGAGGGTGAGAAAATTGCCGTATTACTGCAGCAGCGCTGTGAGGCGATGTCCGATTTGGTGGTGCGAGCGCGGGAGATGCTCCCGGATATCCGTGCCGCCTTGCGTAACCGGCTGGAGTCACGCCTGGCAGAACTGGATATGCCTGCCGATCCGGGACGCCTGGAGCAGGAACTCATTCTGCAGTTGCAGAAAATTGATGTGGACGAGGAAATGGATCGTCTGCAGCACCATATCGAGGAAGTCCGCCGGGTGCTGGAACGCACGGAGCCTGTCGGGCGGCGGCTGGACTTCCTGATGCAGGAACTGAATCGCGAGGCCAATACCCTGGGGTCGAAGTCGGTTTCCAGCGAAACTACCGGAATCTCGGTCGAACTCAAGGTTCTGATCGAGCAGATGCGGGAACAGGTACAGAATGTAGAATGAGCGGCCCGCAAACAGCCGCAACTGGTGAAGCAGCCGGCATGACGACGCCACAAATAGCAGGCAGCGGTACGCTGTATATCCTTTCCGCCCCCTCGGGCGCCGGCAAGTCCAGTCTGCTGCGCGCGCTGCTGGCTACCCTGGAGGCCAGCGTTGTGGTCTCGGTTTCCCATACCACCCGCAAGCCGCGTCCGGGGGAGATCAACGGCAGGGATTACCACTTTGTCGATGTCGCGACCTTCCAGGCCATGGTCGGGGAGGGTGCCTTTCTGGAACATGCCCGGGTTTTCGACAATCACTACGGAACATCACGCCCTGCTGTCGAACAGCAACTGTCTGCCGGCCAGGATGTGATTCTGGAGATCGACTGGCAGGGCGCCAGGCTGGTGCGAGAGCTCATGCCGGAATCCATCGGGATTTTTATTCTGCCACCTTCCCGCGAGGCCCTGCGCGAGCGCCTGCAGGGCCGGGGCCAGGATGATGACGCGGTGATCGAGCGTCGCATGCGCGATGCGATCAGCGAAATGTCGCATTACGATGAATACGACTACCTTGTTATCAATGATGTATTTGAACGCGCCCTGGAGGATCTGGTGGCGATCCTGCGCAGCCGCCGGCTGCGGCTTGCGCAACAGTCGCTGGGGCAGGCCGGGTTGTTGCGTGCCCTGCTGGAATCAGCTGATTGATTCGGGTAAACTGCCGCGTTCGTTGCAACTTGCAGTCCCAGTATAACCGGAGAGATTCATGGCACGCGTCACAGTAGAAGATTGTCTCGACAAGGTCGATAACCGCTTTCATCTGGTACTGGTCGCGACCAAGCGTGCCCGACAGCTGGCGAACGGGGTGCAGCCGCTGGTTGACTGGGAAAACGACAAGCCCACAATCGTGGCCCTGCGCGAAATAGCCGCGGGTTTGATCGGTCCCGACATTCTCGACGAGTCGCCCTTCCAGGAAATCGAGGCGGAACCCCAGGCCGAGGACATTTCCATCCTCGCTGATGCGGTCGAAGCCCAGCCGGATACCCCGCCGGAAGCGCCGGCAGAGTCCTGAGCTACCCAGGCCGGATATGCCGCCGGCATGTCTGGTTCGGATGGATTGACCTGCCACAAGGCCGATCGCCGCCGGCTTTGTGTGGCTGCTGACCTGCGTACCTGATTGCAGTTATAGTTTCCGGATCGGGGGAGGACAGCGTTGCGGGTATGGCCCGTGAGTCTGATACAGCCACATGACATCCAGGCAGGAAGAACTTGGCGAGGACGAGTCGCGATTTCTGATCAGCGACCTGTGCGGCATG
>JASFOC010000398.1:0-3450 GCA_050116715.1 Gammaproteobacteria bacterium | reverse complement strand
GGATCTCCTGGATCAGTTCGAGCCGGCGCAGATTACCGCCGATCTGCGTGCGGGCGCGCAGGGGTGCCAGCGTGTTGCTGTGCCACTGCCAGTCGAGTTTTCCCTGCAGCGGGTAGTCATCCAGCAGCTCCATGCCGGCGGAGCCCTGCAGTGTCAGGCCGGGTGCGGTCAGGGACAGGCCGGAGAGCGTCACCCGGCTGCCGCTGGCGCGGGCGGCGAGGGTGATATCCTGCAACTGCAGCGTCTCGCTGTCCGGAGCCGGGATGACCGTGACGCTGTCAACATGCAAGGCATCCAGGCGCAGCTTCAGCGGCAATACGACAGCCGGCAGCCCGGTTTTTCCAGGGTTGTCCGCCGTCGTTCCGGCATGCTGTGCATAGTGCACCGCGGCGGCACGGATCTCGCTGAATTCCAGGGTTCCGGATAACAGTGCCTGCGGTTGCCAGTCGATCTCCAGCTGTTCCACGCTGAGCGCGAACGCCTCTGTATTGTATTGCAGTTCCTGTATCTGCAGACGTCCGGCCAGCTGCCCGCTCACCCGGGTGACGGCAAGTTCCGGTCCGGCATGCGTGGCGATTTGCCTCCAGATAAACTGCAGCCCGGACTCGGTTGCCAGCAGCCAGCCTGCTGCCAGCAGCAGCACGCACAGCAGCAGGGAAAACAGGGTCAGCAGGCGGCGGGCGGAACGTTTCACAGCGTGGGACCGATGCTGATGTGCAGGCGGTAGTTGTCATCGCTGTCGTCGAAGGGGTGTGCGACATCGATACGCAGCATCCCCACCGGGCTGCGCCAGCGGAAACCGATGCCGGCACCGGTCTTCGGCGAGGGCAGGAAATCATCCGCAGCGTTGCCGCTGTCGACGAACACGGCAGCGCCAAAATTGCCGACAAACAGGTGATCCAGTTCGATGCTGCCTGTGGCGAGGTACTGGCCGCCGATAACGTCGCCGCTGGCGTCCTTGGGCGCCAGTGTCTGGTAGTCGTAACCGCGCACGCTCTGGTCGCCGCCGGCAAAGAAACGTTCGCTGGTCGGCAGACTGTTAAAATCCTGCACGGACATGGCGCCCAGCCGTGAGCGCAGCAGCAGGCGGCTGCGTTCGCCCAGCGGGAATACCAGCTTGCCGGCCAGGTCAATACGGGCAAAGGAGGTATTCGATATTACGCCGGGTGAGCCCCGCAGGTCCGTGCTCCAGCTGTAACCGCGCCGCGGAAACAGGACGTTGTCGGTCTGCAGCTGTGACAGGGTGAATCCGGGGATAAAGAAGTCCACATTGCCGTCATCGTCACCCAGGGAAAAATTCTCGTGCTGGTAGTTGACGTACAGGCGGCGCTGCAGCGGCCCCCATTCCTCGTTGCGGCTGACACCCAGGGTAAAGCGGTCGGAGCTGCCGCCATCGGCAAAGGATTCGGATTCGATGCGGCTGCTGTAGAGCAGCTTGTCGGAAACCATGTTGCCGATCGGGATGTAGTACTTGACGCCGGTGGATTGCAGGATATTCGACAGGCGGATGTCGGCGAGGATGCCGTGTCCGCGCCGGTTGATACGACGGAATTCGCTGGCCAGGGAAATTCGCGGCCCGGTGTCCGTGCCGTAGCCCAGGCCAACGGCATAGCGGCGCGGCTTCGCGGGTTTCGTGGTGACGACGACCGGCACATGGAAATCTTCAGCGGCCGTGCGCTGCGGGTCTATCTCGACCCGGTTGAAGTAGCCGCTGTCGCTCAGCGCCATTTGTAATTTCAGCAACGCATCGGTACTGAATGGTTCACCCTCCCTGATGTGTACGTATTGCTGTACGAAATCAGGGTCGAGGATGTCCTGCTCGATACTGATCGGGCCAAAGAAGTAACGCGGCCCGGTATCCAGCAGCAGGTGGATCTGCGCCTGCTGGCGTGCCTTGAATATGCGCAGTTCGGCACGCCGGTAGCGCGCATCGAGATAGCCGGCTGACAGCGCGGCCTGCAGCAGCGCCTGTTTGGTTGCTTCGTAGTCACTGTGCAGCAGACGCCCTCCCTGTTGCAGCCGGCTGGCTTTCCTGGCGGCGAGGATGCCTGCATCGGCCTGGCCGGCGCCGCTGATCTGGATGTCGAGCTGGTCAATGCGGGTAGGTGGCCCGGGATCGATATGGTATACGGCCCGCCAGGTTTCACCATCCTGGCTGAGCCGGGCGTCGACCACCGGCTCGTAGTAACCGAACGGCTGCAGTGCAGCATCGATATCCCGGGTTGCCTGGCGGTGCAGCCGGCGCACGCTGGTCTCCGTGATCTCCATGACAGGCTGCTCCTGTTCGCCGGCCGTTAACGGAATGATGCCGGTTTGCGGGGCCAGCCGGGCGATCCCCAGGTGGGCGCGTACGTTTTCCTGCAGCTGCTTGTCGAGACCGGTTATCTCGATTTCCACGCGTTGTTCCGCCATGACGAGTGGCGTCCACAGCAGTAACCAGGCAATCAGCAGGAATTTCAATTTCATCGGTTGCGGGGCTGCGAGGGCTGCACCGGTGCAGGGCACGTCATGAACTACTTACCATATGACGGCAAACCCCGCGAAGGGTTCCGGGTGCAGGCAGTCGTCTGATGATGATCCTGTCCGCATGCAGCGGCGCTGGAGGATGGCATTCGGGCCCACCGGGTCATTGATGTCCATGATGCTGTATATCACCCGTCGCGACCGGTTGCAGGGCCGGGTCTATGTGACGATCGGGTCAGGCGCGTCACACAATCGGGGGTTCCTGGTCTACTGCAGGGTCAACCGGGAGTTCATCGGCCTGGAAGGCCTCGACCGTGGACTCCGCCGTGCGCACGGATTCGAAGCGGGCGATGTGAAACAGGGCTTCACCCTCGTTGACCAGCGGCAGGTTGGTGCGCCCGATAATGATGCCGGCACAGTTGGCTTTCGCTTCCAGCTCCATTTGCCCGAATGGATCTGAAATGATGCCGATCACCTCGCCCTTGCGCACCCGTGCGCCGAGCGGCGAGGTGACGCGCAGGATGCCGCTGCGCTCGGCGCGCACCCAGCTGCTGGCACGCGCCACCAGGGGCTCGGATGGTTGCCTGGTGCGGCTGCTGGCCGGCAGCATGCCGATGCTGCGCATCACCGCGATGATCCCCTTGACACCGGAACGGATGGCGCTTTCATTGAATCGCAATGCCTCGCCGGCCTCGTAAAGCAGGATGGGTATGCCGTGCTCGGCGGCAACCTGGCGCAGGGAACCGTCGCGCATGTCCGAATTCAGCAGCACCGGCACATGGAAGGCGCTGGCGATGCGTGCCGTCTCCGGGTCGTCCAGGTTGGCACGGATCTGTGGCAGGTTTTCACGATGGATGGCGCCGGTATGCAGATCAATGCCGTAGTCGCTGCGGGTGACGATCTCCTCCAGGAATAACTCGGCCAGGCGTGCGGCCATGGAACCCTTCTCGGAGCCCGGAAAGGCACGGTTCAGGTCGCGTCGATCCG
>JASFOC010000397.1:0-3456 GCA_050116715.1 Gammaproteobacteria bacterium | reverse complement strand
GGAGATGCACCGATCTACCGAAACAGCCTGGATGTCGGCGGCGATTATGCCTTCCGCCTGCGCGGCGAGGACCATATGTGGACGCCAGACACCATATCCAAACTGCAGCACGCCACCCGCGCCAATGACGCAAAGACCTTCCGCGAGTTCGCCCGGCTGGTGAATGACCAGAACAAGCGCCTGCTGAACCTGCGTGGGCTGTTCGAATTCAACTTCGCCGGAAAACCGGTGCCACTGGACGAGGTAGAGCCGGCAAAGGACATCGTCAAACGCTTCTCCACCGGCGCGATGTCGTTCGGCTCCATCTCCGAGGAAGCCCACTCGACACTCGCCATCGCCATGAACCGCATCGGCGGCAAGTCCAATACCGGTGAGGGCGGCGAACAGCCGGAACGCTTCATTCCTATGGCAAACGGGGATTCCAAGCGCTCCGCCATCAAGCAGGTGGCATCGGGACGCTTTGGCGTCACCACGGAGTATCTCGCCAATGCCGACGTCATCCAGATCAAGATGGCGCAGGGCGCCAAACCCGGTGAAGGCGGCCAGTTGCCCGGCCACAAGGTGGATGCGACCATCGCACAGGTGCGCCACTCCACCCCGGGGGTCGGACTGATTTCACCGCCACCGCACCATGACATCTATTCCATCGAGGACCTGGCGCAACTCATCCATGACCTGAAAAACGCCAACCCGCGGGCGGACATCAGCGTCAAGCTGGTCTCCGAAGTGGGCGTCGGCACCGTTGCCGCAGGTGTATCCAAGGCCCATGCGGATCATGTCACGATCGCCGGTTTTGACGGCGGCACCGGGGCCAGCCCCCTGACATCCATCAAGCATGCCGGCTCACCCTGGGAAATCGGTCTTGCCGAGACGCACCAGACCCTGGTACTTAACAACCTGCGTTCGCGGATCGCGGTGCAGGTCGATGGCGGCATGCGCACCGGCCGGGATGTCGTTGTCGGTGCACTGCTGGGTGCAGACGAATTCGGTTTCGCGACCGCGCCGCTGATCGTCGAGGGCTGCATCATGATGCGCAAGTGCCATCTCAATACCTGCCCTGTCGGTGTTGCCACCCAGGATCCGGAACTGCGCAAGCGCTTTACCGGCAAGCCGGAACACGTCGTCAATTACTTCTTCTTCGTCGCCGAGGAAATCCGCGAACTGATGGCGCAGCTCGGGTTCCGCAAGTTCGACGACATGATCGGCCAGTCGCAGTATCTCAACATGCGCAAGGCAATCGATCACTGGAAGGCACGCGGCCTCGACTTCAGCCGCATCCTGCACAAGCCCGAGGCGGGGCCTGGCGTCGGCATCTACCATAAAGACAAACAGGACCATGGACTCGACAAGGCGCTGGACAACGAGCTGATTCGCCTGTCACAGGTAGCGCTGGAAGACAGGAAAGCGGTCAGGATCGAGCTGCCGGTAGGCAACACCAACCGCACCGTCGGTGCCATGCTCTCCGGTGAGGTCGCGCGTCGCTACGGTCATGCCGGGCTGCCGGAAGACACCATCAGCATCACCCTGCGCGGCACCGCCGGCCAGAGTTTCGGCGCATTCCTCGCCCATGGCGTCAGCCTGGAACTGATCGGTGAAGGCAATGACTATGTCGGCAAGGGCCTGAGTGGTGGCCGCCTGGTCGTCTACCCGCCTGCACAGACCCCGATCGTGGCGGAAGAAAATATCATCGTCGGCAATACCGTCCTGTACGGCGCCATCAGTGGAGAATGCTACTTCCGCGGCGTCGCAGGCGAACGTTTTGCCGTCCGCAACTCCGGCGCGACCGCGGTGGTTGAAGGCGTCGGCGATCATGGCTGTGAGTACATGACCGGCGGTATCGTGGTGGTTCTGGGCCAGTCCGGCCGCAATTTCGCCGCCGGCATGAGTGGCGGTATCGCCTACGTACTGGACGAAGCGGGTGATTTTGAACGGCGCTGCAACCTCGCGATGGTGGAACTCGAACCCATTCTCGCCGAAGACGATGCCCTGGAGAACCTGGAGCACCAGGGGGGCGATCTCGAGACCCACGGCAAGGTGGATGTCCACCATGACATGACACGTCATGATGCCTGGCGCCTGCGACGTCTCATCATGAGACATGTGCACTACACCAATAGTACGCGTGGCCACGACATCCTGGACAACTGGAACGATTACCTGCCCAGATTCGTCAAGGTCATGCCGGTTGATTACCGTCGCGCACTGCAGGAAATGCAGTCCGCCCAGACAACGACCGCGCAATCCGCCACGGGAGGACGCTAGGCATGGGCAAGCCAACAGGATTTATCGAGTACGAACGGCTTGACCGTAGTTATGCGCCGGCCGGTGATCGCGTCCAGCACTATCGCGAGTTCGTCATCCCGCTGCCGGAAAACGAACTCAGCCAGCAGGGTGCGCGCTGCATGGATTGCGGCATCCCCTTTTGCCACCAGGGGTGCCCGGTCAACAACATCATTCCGGACTGGAATGACCACGTGTATCACGGCAACTGGGAAGATGCACTCACAGTACTGCACTCGACCAATAATTTCCCCGAGTTTACCGGGCGTATCTGCCCGGCACCCTGCGAGGCTGCCTGTACCCTGAACATCGATGACAACCCGGTCACCATCAAAACCATCGAATGCGCCATCGTGGACAAGGGCTGGGAGAAGGGCTGGATCACGCCGCAGATACCCGCTCACAAAACCGGCAAGCAGGTCGCCGTCATCGGCTCTGGCCCTGCGGGGCTCGCCTGTGCGCAGCAACTCGCACGTGCCGGGCATGCCGTCGAGGTCTTCGAGAAGCAGGACCGTATCGGCGGCCTGCTGCGCTACGGCATCCCGGACTTCAAGATGGAAAAGCAGATCATCGACCGCCGGGTTGCACAGATGCAGGCCGAAGGGGTGGAATTCCATACCGAGGTCCACGTAGGCGCCACCCTGTCTGCACAACAGCTGCTCGGCAAATTCGATGCGGTCGTGCTGGCCGGCGGTTCGGAACAATCACGCGACCTTGACGTACCCGGGCGCGAACTGGACGGTGTGCACTTCGCGATGACGTTTCTGCCGCAGCAAAACAAGCGCAATGCCGGCGACGTAATCCCTGCAGATGTCTCGCTGACAGCGCAAGGCAAACATGTGATCGTTATTGGCGGCGGTGACACCGGCTCGGACTGCATCGGCACCTCATTCCGCCAGGGCGCGCTTTCCGTGACCCAGCTGGAAATCCTGCCACGCCCGCCAGAGAAAGAGGACAAGGGACTCACCTGGCCCGACTGGCCCAACAAGATGCGCACATCCAGTTCCCAGGAGGAAGGCGCGATCCGCGACTGGTCGGTTTCCACCAGATCCATCGAGGGGAAGAACGGCAAGGTCACCGCGATAAATTGCGTCCGGGTCAACTGGAAGCGGGGTGACAATGGCCAGTGGCAAATGGAAGAAATACCGGGAAGCGAGTTCCAGCTGAAGGCCGACC
>JASFOC010000396.1:0-3462 GCA_050116715.1 Gammaproteobacteria bacterium | reverse complement strand
ATTGTGAACTGGCCGTCGAGCCCGCGCCTGAACTGAGTGACCGGGAACGCGCATTCCTGGAAGACGTGCTGGCACACTGCCGCCACCCTGCCGCTGCACGGCGAAAAACAGCACCCGAATCTGTTGTCGGTGCCTACCGGGACTTTGCACACGCCTACCTGAAGGTCCTGCCGGGCATGCTGGCCGCCGCTCTGCGCCGCCGCAAGGATGTGAGTGGCCGGCAATTCCGGCATGCCACGCTGATCGGTGCTTACGGCAGTGAACATATCGGCGACATAGCCGGTCTTGGCGGCGTCCTGCTGCGCCTGCAGCAACAGTTCGGGGTGCATGAGGCCTGCCTGTTCAGTCACCGTCCGGCGTATACCCGGCGCCTGGTGGCACACCTCGACACCCCGGTCACGCTGGAAGTGCTGCCCTGGCAGCCTGTCGATGTGCAGCGCAAGCTGAAAGCAACCGGGCTGCTGGTCCGTGCGGGCGGCCAGCTCATGGACCTGCCGCCGGCAATGCTCCGGCAACTCGGCGCCATCTACACAGCACGTCGCCGCGGCCGGCCTGTGCTGCTTGAAGGTGTGGATATCGGCCCCTTCCGGTACACGCCCAGCCGCTGGGTGGCGAGACGCATGGCGCAGGCCGCCAACCGCATTACCCTGCGCACCTGCGGCGCGGCGCAAGACCCGGTCCTGGAGCAGCTGGACATCAGCACCGGGCAGGACCCGGCATTCGACTACCTGGCGACGCGCGGCAAACTCGGCCGACTCTCCGAACGTGCACGCAAATGCGTGGATGCCCTGCTGGAAAACACCGAAGACCGGATTATCGTCGGCATCAACATGCGCCCGCTCCGGCATTTCAGCGGTTCCCCCGACGAGCCCTACTCGCGCACCATGGAGGAACGTATCTTACAGCACCTGGCGGTTGCCATGACCGACTATGCGCGCCTCGCCCCTGCGCCGGTAACCTACATCTTCTTTCCCGTGAACCTGCTGCAGGCGGGCTGTTCCGACCTTGCGGCCGCCTGGCGACTGCACCGCATGCTGCACAGGGGACTCGACCTGCGCATCTGGGAGGCCGACCCGGACATCGACGCCGTACTCTACCTGCTGCGCAATCTGGACATGGCACTGGCAATGCGCTTCCATGCCTGTATCTTTGCCATGTCACAGGGACTGCCCACCATCGGCATCGACTACGACATCGGCGCTGGCGGCAAGGTCCTGCAACTGTTCCGCGACCGGGAACGGGTCGAGGACGTGCGCCGCCTGAACGAGGCAGATATCCACTTCATGGTCGAGCGCCTGCTGAAGAACCAGCCCGGTGGCAACAACCAGCCGGATATGTATCCCTGAAGGCGGACTGGGACATCTCCCGGCAGAAAGCACGCCCGGGACTGGACTGGGAGCGCTGCTTGACAATAATGGTGATTACAGACGCGCCGGCGTAAAGGAAGGCCCTAGTGAACAACAAAGCGAAACTCGTTCTCGCCGGCGATATCGGCGGCACCAAGACCCGGCTGGCCGTCTGCGAAGTCACCGGCACACAACTGGAGATCCTGGCCGAGCACAGCTATCCAAGCCAGGAATACAGCGCGCTCGAGGATGTCATCGAAGCTTTTCTGGATACCCACGAACAGCGTCCGCAGACAGCCTGCTTCGGGGTGGCCGGCCCGGTGCGCGACGCCGCATCCCGCATCACCAACCTGCCCTGGCATATCAGCGCCGCGGCCCTCGCCAGCCGCTTCCTGCTGCGACACGCCAGCCTGCTGAACGACCTGGAGGCCACCGCCTGGGGCATCCAGGCACTTGGTGCAGAGGATTTCCATACGCTGAACCCGGGCAGCGCCAATGCCGCAGGCAATGCCGCAGTGATCGCCGCGGGTACCGGCCTCGGTGAAGCCGGTCTGTGCCATGCCGGCGGCAGGCTGGTGCCGTTTGGCACCGAGGGCGGACATACGGATTTCAGCCCCGGCAGCGAACTCGAGATCGAGCTGCTGCGTTACCTGAAGACACGCCACAGCCATGTCAGCTGGGAACGGGTGGTGTCCGGTCCCGGCCTGGTGATGCTGCATGAATTCCTCTGCCGGCATCACGCCACAACCCCACCCGACTGGCTGCAGGCAGAGATGCAGTCCGGTGATCCTGCTGCGGCCATCACAGCAGCCGCGCAGTCAGACCGGGACGCCCAATGCATGGCTGTGCTGGAACTGTTCGTGCACCTGTATGGCGTCGAGGCCGGCAACCTGGCGCTGAAAATCATGGCGACCGGCGGCTTTTATATCGGCGGGGGCATCGCACCGAAAATCCTGACATCACTGGCCGGCGGCAGCTTCATGGCCGCCTTCTGCGCCAAGGGCCGTATGCGGCCGCTGCTGGAGCAGATGCCGGTGCGGGTGATACTGAACGATCGGGCGGCGCTGTTCGGGCCTGCAATCGTGGCCGCTGCCGGAAAATAAGCGCGGATCCGGACATACGCCGCAGATGAACCCATAGGGAATAATCATTTCCCGCCGCCGATACAGCAGCCGAACAAGGTATACAGTTAAATCGGAAACACAACCTGCCAGTGGCAGACAAACGCGAGGACAAGACATGCAGATAGGTTTGATAGGTTTGGGGCGCATGGGCAGTAACATGGTGCGGCGCATGATGAAGGCCGGACATGAATGTGTGGTATACAACCGCAGCCCCGGTCCGGTCGAGGCCATGGAGGCAGAGGGCGCCATCGGCACCCGCAGCCTGGCGGAGCTGGTGGATAAACTCGCAGCACCGCGCGCCATCTGGCTGATGGTTCCCGCCGGAGTCGTTGATCGCATGATCGACGACCTCGTCCCCCTCCTGCAGCCCGGCGATGCCATCATCGACGGCGGCAACTCCTGGTACAAGGATGACATCGTCCGCAGCGAACGGCTGGCACAGCAGGATTTGCACTACCTCGACATCGGCACCAGTGGTGGTGTCTGGGGACTGGAACGCGGTTACTGCCTGATGATCGGCGGACCCGACAGCGTGGTGGAACGACTCTCGCCGCTATTCGCCGCGCTGGCGCCGGGACAGGGCGACATTCCGCGTACCGAGGGGCGCAGCGGAAGTCCCGTGCAGGCGGAACTCGGCTACCTGCACTGCGGCCCTGCCGGCGCCGGCCACTTCGTGAAAATGGTCCACAACGGTATCGAGTACGGCATCATGGCGGCCTACGCGGAAGGCTTCAACCTGCTGCGGCATGCCAATATCGGCAAGCAGGACCAGGGCCACGACGCCGAGACCGCGCCACTGAGCAACCCGCGCGACTTTCAGTACGACATCGACACCGCCGCGGTCGCAGAACTCTGGCGGCGCGGTAGTGTCATCTCCTCCTGGCTGCTGGACCTGACCGCCAATGCCCTGAACAAGTCCCCCGGCCTGGAGGAATTCTCCGGCCGGGTGTCGGATTCCGGTGAGGGCCGCTGGACCAATATCGCGGCCATCG
>JASFOC010000395.1:0-3471 GCA_050116715.1 Gammaproteobacteria bacterium | reverse complement strand
GCAGACCGGTGCTGACGGACGCGGCCCGCAAAGTGGTCAATCCGCCACCGATCAGGAGAACCGCGGCAAACACGCCTTCCATCACTGCCCAGAATACCCTTTGGGCCAGTGGCGAATCCAGTTTGCCACCCGAGGTCAGGTGCTCCGCGACCAGCGAACCGGAATCCGGCGAGGTTCCGAAGAAAACGGTGGACAGCACGATGGCGATCAGCGAAAGCACCGCCGCCAGGAGAAATTGCTCCAGCAGCACGAACATGGCCGTGGCCACAGCTGCGTTGGCTGCGACAAAGATGTCCGCGATTCCATGGGACTGCAGGAACATTGCCGAACCACCGAAGACTGACATCCAGATAAACGACAACAGGGGCGGAATAAAGATCACGCCGAGGACAAATTCCTTGACCGAGCGCCCCCTGGCGATGCGGGCAATGAACATACCCACGAACGGCCACCAGCAAATCCACCACGCCCAGTAGAACAGCATCAACGAACCCTGCCAGATGGAAATATGTCACGCCCATGGCGGCCTGTGTCGCTCCCGGGGTCCTGGCTTGAAATTCATCGAGCATCGGCGAGGGCGATGCGTCGTGGTACATCGGCTCGCCCACGCTCCGGAACATGAGCCCTATTCCCATGCCCGCGTTCAGCAGCATGGGGAACCAGGCGAAAGTTTAAAGCTCCGGCCTGGCGTTGGTGCCGCCGATGCGAACCTGTCCGAAGCGGCTGGAAACAAAATAGACCGCCGCTGGAATAGACCGCAGCGTGACAGATGTATTAGCCGGCGCTGATCCGGGCAACTGCCGCGACAAATGACCACCAGGTTAGAACAAGATAACAGCTCAGCTGCTTTTGCCAACCCGCGTCAGGTTGTAGCTCACCAGCTTCCTGTAAAGCGTACGCTCACTGACTTTCAGAATCCTGGCTACCTTGCGGCGATGGCCATGATGCTCTTTCAGCAACCGGGCAATATAGCGTGCCTCCATGGATTGTACGTAACTGTCTTCGGATCTGTCTGTTATCGTTTCGATCTTGACGATTTCTTCTCCCAGATAACGTTTCCCGTCTTCGTCAAAAACAGGAAACCCTTTTATACTGACGCATTCAGGATAATGTTCACGATTGTGGTGCACATGACTGACTTCGTATCTTTCACCACTTTCCATAACCTCCAACATGGGGCATTCCTCGCCATACCGGTGGCATGGCAACTTGCTCTTGTGATGAATCATGTGGCACTTTGAACCCACCACCTCATCATGTGAAACATCATAACGGGTACAGTAGGCCGTGTTGGCTTCTATAATGGTGTAGTTCTCATCAATCAAGACAAACGGGTTGCCATGCAAGTCCAGAATGGACTGCAGGTTAAAGTTCGGTTTCTTCTGTCTTGACATCCTGGAAACTCAACACAAGGTTACATACAAGGAAAAATCAGCGGCACGTAATCAGCAAACGGAGATGCCTCTAAACGTTAATCCCTTACAAAAACATTGTCCAGAGGCAGTCTGATTTATTCATTTTCCGTCATTCCGGCATATACCGGACATAAGCGCGCAGCGCATTGAACACCTGGCGCGTGGCAAGCAGAGATGCTTGATGGAAATCAACAGCACCTCCCGGGAGCAGACTTCGAGCACCCAACGTCCTTCAGTGACGCCTGCCGTTAACCGGCTGTTAAAATCCTGGAATCCAAATGCCGGCAGCCAAGTGGCAAACTGCCATTCCCAGCCGCCCGGGCTACTGCCGGGTTGCCGCAACGTCGAGCATTCCACGCCTGGCGGCCGGTCGTTTTGTCACTGTCAATAAATGTCTGCAGGAACCTGGTCCGGGCGTGGCCACTCTGTCTGCAACGATCAGAAAGCGTTGTATACTGCTTTCTCAACCAAGGACACGGATTTCCGGGTTTCAACCTTGCGGCGGTAGCCATCTATTCCAGTTCCGGTTTCTGTGTTATTAACTTACTTTTTGGTGGAAAGTGCTGCAGTATGACCCGTCGTCACCATAGTGTTGTTCCCGTTTCTCAGACCGAAGATCCCGCATGAGCGCATTATATGAAGCCTACCGCTCGGGTCTGCTGGCCCGACAACACTGGCTGTCAAATATCGTCTCGGGTGTCATTGTCGGCGTTGTGGCACTTCCGCTTGCCATGGCATTTGCCATCGCCTCCGGTGCCAAGCCGGAGCAGGGACTCTACACCGCCATCGTGGCCGGCCTCCTGGTGTCCACCTTTGGAGGTAGCCGCCTGCAAATTGCCGGACCGACCGGCGCCTTTATTGTGATCCTGTCCGGCATCACCGCGGAATACGGGATCACGGGCCTGCAGATTGCGACCCTGATGGCGGGGGTTATCCTGCTTTTCCTGGGCCTGGCACGCATGGGTGCCATCATAAAGTTCATCCCTGCGCCGGTTATCGTCGGATTCACGGCCGGGATCGCCGTGATCATCTGGGTAGGTCAGTGGAGTGATTTCTTTGGTTTGCCAGCAATAACCGGCGAGCATTTCCATGCAAAGCTTTGGGGCTTGCTGAAGGTCATGCCGCAATTTCAACCCGTAACGACATTGGTAGCCCTGCTGTCTCTGATGCTGGTAATCCTCTCCCCGCGCGTTCGAGGCTTGAAGCGCATTCCCGGGCCACTGGTCGCGCTGGTCGTCGTCACGGCACTGCAGTCCGTGTTCCAGTTTCCTGGAGTACGCACGATAGGCAGTGCGTTCGGCGGCATCCCGCAGGGCCTTCCGACTTTCGCATTGCCCAGCATTACGGCCGCCCAGATTATCGAGTTGATCGGTCCGGCTTTTACCATCGCCATTCTGGGCGCCATCGAATCCTTGCTCTCGGCCGTGGTCGCCGATGGAATGACGGGCACCCGACACGACTCCAATCAGGAATTGATCGGCCAGGGTATCGCCAACATCGCCACGCCGCTGTTCGGCGGGTTTGCGGCCACCGGCGCCATTGCCCGGACTGCGACCAACATCCGGAATGGCGGCAACAGTCCACTTGCAGGGATCGTGCATGCCCTGACACTGATATTGATTGTCCTGTTCCTGGCGCCGCTTGCGGTTGATGTTCCCCTGGCCGCACTGGCAGCCATCCTCTTTGTCGTGGCCTGGAACATGAGTGAGGCCAGGCACTTCGTTAGAATGGTCAAGCGTGCCCCGCGTGCTGACGTGGTAATCCTGCTGGTGACATTTGTGTTGACGGTGTTTGCTGACCTGGTGGTCGCGGTGAACATTGGTGTAATCCTTGCCACGCTACATTTTCTACGCCGCATGTCGAGCAGTGTCGAGGTGCGCCGAACGACTGAGCAGGAACTTGAGCACGAGCTGGCACTGCATGGCTTGAGCAAGTTGCCGCCCGATGTGCTCGTGTATATGGTCGACGGCCCCTTCTTCTTTGGTGCAGTGGAGAATTTCGAGCGGGCCCTGGCCGGAACACATACCGATCCCAAACTGCTGATCATCCGCCTGCG
>JASFOC010000394.1:0-3474 GCA_050116715.1 Gammaproteobacteria bacterium | reverse complement strand
CGGCCTGCAATAACCGCTCGATATAATCCTCCATCCCGTAGGCGTGAGGTCCAAGCAGGACGAGTCCCAGCGACGCGACAAGGGCAATCAGCATCAGGCCAATGGCAGTCGGTAGCTGCAGGTAACGGTAATTGAGGAAGCTGAAGACAGCCGCCAGTGAGATCAGGACGGCGAGGATATGGAACAGGTTCACGTGCTGCGGCTCCTCAAGATGACATCCACCCCGGACGTGGCCGGGGACGGGTTGCGGAAATGAATTGCTTTGCAGCCCGGTTGGCAGGTTGCGACGCGCCGCCTCGGGATGTCCATCTAAACACAATGGGCGGGAATGTAAACGAACGCATCCATCAGGCGCTGGTCCCGGTTTCCTGCCGGGTTACAGTAACAGGTCTGTCTCGATGGGATGCCAGCGGCTGGCGGAATCAATCAGGGACCTGGCGGTGAGTGCCGGCACGCCATAGACAACGGCGTTGACACCATGGTCCTTCCTGACCTTTTGCAGCAACAGGTCGAAGTCGCCGTCGCCGGACAGCAAAACAACGGTATCCACGGTTGTTGCCGCCTCCATGACATCGAGCGTGATGCCGACGTCCCAGTCGCCCTTGGCCGAGCCGTCACTGCGCTGGATGTAGGGTTTCAGCTTCACCTTGAAGCCGATGTGCTTGAGGGCGTCCTGGAACTTGAGTTGCCCGTCGTCGTCGCTGCGTCGCGTTGCATAGGCGGTCGCAGACACGATCTCACCTGTGGCACAGAGTTCCTGCCAGAGTTTGCGGTAGTTGAACTGGCGGCCGTAGGCCTGGCGGGTGGTGTAGTAGATGTTCTGCACATCGGCGAAAACGGCAATCCTGTTCACGAGCGGGCCTGCAGATGCATGCTGCTCAGCGCAGCCTCCGCACCCTGAACTTGCGGCCCTTGATCTTGCCTTCCGCCAGGATCCTGAGGGCCTCTCTGGCGGCAGGACGTTCCACGGCGACATAAGACAGGTTGTCGCCGATATCGATTTTTCCGATGCGCTTGCCCGGCAGGTCGGTGTTTGCCGTAAGGGCGCCGAGTATGTCGCCTGCACGGATCTTGTCCCTGCGGCCGCCGCTGATGCCCAGCGTCACCATCGGCGGACTCAGGCGAAAATTCTCCCGGGTCTTCAGCGAACTTGTACTGTCGATGCTGACCGGGCTGCCCTGGAACTTCTCGATTGCGTCCAGCCTGAATTGTTCATGCGCCATGAACAGGCTGATGGCCAGGCCTGCGCTGCCCGCCCGGCCTGTACGCCCGATGCGGTGAATATGAATTTCGGGGTCCGGAGACAGCTCGAAGTTGATGACGGCCTGCAGTTCCTTGATGTCCAGGCCACGGGCGGCGACATCCGTTGCGATGAGAATCGAGCTGCTCTTGTTGGAAAACTGCAGCAATACCTGGTCGCGGTCTTTCTGGTCCAGGTCGCCGTGCAGGGCCAGTGCGTGAAAGCCCTGTTGCCACAGTTCATCCGCGAGTTCCTGGCACTGCTGCTTGCGATTGCAGAATACCAGGCTCGAATCGGGACGGTAATGCTGCAGCAGGGCGACCAGGGTCCGGGTTCTTTCGTCCTTGTGTACTTCATAGAAGACCTGCCTGAGCTGCCTGTTGTCATGCAGGCTTGCCACGCGGATATCGACGGGGTCTTTCTGGATGGCATTGCTGACCGCCTTGATGGCATCCGGGTAGGTCGCCGAGAACAGCAGGGTCTGTCTTTGCCGCGGGGCCCTGTCGATAATGCGGGTGATGTCTTCATGAAAGCCCATGTCCAGCATGCGGTCGGCCTCGTCCAGCACCAGCACCTGCAGGTCGTCCAGCTTCAGGGTTGCCTTTTCCAGGTGCTTCAATACCCGTCCCGGCGTCCCGACCACGACATGCGGGTTGCGTTCCAGCGAGGCCAGTTGCGCTGCCATCGGCTTGCCGCCACACAGGGTGAGCGTGTTGATATTGGGTATGGCGCGCGCCAGCAGGCGGATTTCCCGGCTCACCTGGTCGGCCAGTTCACGCGTCGGGCACAGCACCAGGGCCTGTGTCCGGTAGGTGCGTGCCGCGATCCTGTGCAGCAGGCCGATGGCGAATGCCGCCGTCTTGCCGCTGCCGGTTTTTGCCTGGGCCAGCAAATCCCTGCCTGCCAGGATGGCCGGCAGACCTTCTGCCTGTATCGGTGTCATGGCGTGGTAATCCAGTGACCGGATATTGGCCAGGACTTCGGGAGGCAATGGCAGGGATGAAAAAGCGGTATGGGTCACGTGGGGGCCTGTTGGTGGCGGCTGGCGGCGCAGCCGGGGATGATGGCGGGTTGCCGCCTTGGCGATTGAAGCCAATGCTGCAGGGCATGCTATCCGTGTGGATAGTGATGCTGAACCTGCAGGCGCGGCTCATGGGCACAGGCACCGGCCTGCAGCGGGATTGTCCAGCGGGCGTATCGCACCCGGGAGGCCGCGCCTGCAAGTACCGGGTGCACCTGCAGGAACGCGGGCCGGCCTCCGGTGCGGTTGCGGGAGTCTCTGTCGCTCAGCTCACCACGCCGCTGAATGGCTTGCCCTTCTTGATGAACACCACGTTGACGCTCAGGTCGTGGGGGCTGTAGACAGTCGTGCGCAGCAGCAGGCCGCGGTCCTTGACCACGGCCTGTTCAGTCATGGTGCGGATCTTGGTGGTGTCATCGTAGCTGTCTTCGATTTCTTCGTAATTGAGCTTCATGGATCATCTCCGGTTGTTAAATTTTGCATCTTAAACCTGGCGAGTCTCTGCGGATTCCGTCATTCCGGGCAAAGTGCCGCATAGACCCGGATCCAGCTTGATATTCAGCCTGTTACTGGATTATTCGCTGCGTGCATCCCGCGGATCATGCTCCGGGTGTTCAACGCGCCACGCGCTTGTGTCCGGCCTGCGCCGGCGTGACGAAAGAGATATCAACCCGGGGCACTCACCGTCCCGTCCTCCAGCGGTTGCGAGGTGGAGGACGTGATTATACGCCGCGGATGTTCCCGCAGGATACCCATGGGTGCAGGCGGTTCCCTTCGGGGCGCTGCTGTTTCTGCACCGGGGCACTGCGGCCAGGCAGGGTTTTTACTCGGTACGGGCAAGCCGGATATGCGTGTCGCGTTCCAGTTCCAGTTCCGCCAGCACGCCGCGATGATCGGACAGGGGATCAGGCAGTACGGCATAGGAACGAAACGCCATCCCTTTCGAAACCAGTATCCAGTCGAGTCGCTGGCCGAACGCCGGAAAGGTGTTCAGGCCGGTATCTTCCGGGCGGTAGGCGGTGAGATCGAGCGCCTGGCTGATGTGGCGTAGCGTGGAATTTTCCCGCCAGTCGCTGTTAAAGTCGCCCATGAGGATGACGGGTCGCTGCCTGTGCTGCAGGGTCGTGATCAGTTCCGCCGCCTGTTTCCTGCGGGTTGCCGCGCTGGCATGGTCCAGGTGGATGGATACCACGTCGACCTCGACATCGGCATG
>JASFOC010000393.1:0-3475 GCA_050116715.1 Gammaproteobacteria bacterium | reverse complement strand
ACCGCCGATCTTGACACGCTGCTGTACCGATACACCGCGATACTGTTCGACGTAGTGCTGCAGATCCTTTTCCGACACCCCCACGACCAGGATAGGCTCGGAATGCTGCGTGATTTCCAGACCGGTAATCCTGCCGTCGAGACCGAGGCCGACCAGCAGGGTGATCGGCTTGCCGGAATAGGCCGGTATGGGTGCGATATCGGTAGTGCGCAGCACATAGCCAAGCAGACGCTCACCCGCATAGACGCCGGCCGCCAGAGGCTCGCCTTCAAACTCACCGACCCGGTCGGCATCGGGAAAATACGTCAGCGCCAGGTCGGTTATGGTCGCAGCCTGGCTGGCCTGGCTGGATATCAGCGACAGGAACACCAGCAGCGGCAGCAGCGCCCTGGTGACGATCCCGCAGAAAGTCGTTTGCTTGTGAATGGCCAAGGCATCACCCATCCTGAAAAGTCTGTCGCCGCCGGTGTCGGCGCACAATGATGCCGGTTAAACGCGGCACGGCACAGCGGCAAGGGCCGGCACTCATCATGCCGTCAACCGGGCATACAGCAACGGCAGCTCACGTGGCAGCTGCGACGGCTTGTGGATGACCACGTAGCCTCCGCTGCCGAACAGGTGCGGCAGGTACTCGCCCGCCTTTTGATCCACTGTGACGCAGAACGGCTGCAGCCCAAGCTCACGCGCCTGCCTGAGCGCATGGCGGGTGTCCTCGATGCCGTAGCGACCCTCGTACTTGTCAAGGTCATTGGGCTTGCCGTCGGTGAGCAGCAACAGCAGCCTGCGGCCTGCCGGCTGCTCTGCAAGCAGTCGCGCGGCATGACGGATCGCGGCACCCATGCGGGTGTAGTAACCGGGCTTGATAACATTGATGCGTCCCCGTACCCCGTTGGTGTAGCGCTCGGCAAAACTTTTCAGCTGGTGGAAGCGCACCGGGTCGCGTCGCCTTGAGGAAAACCCGTACATGGCAAAACTGTCGCCGGTCGCGGCCAGGCTTTCCGCAAACAGCAGCAGGCTGTCGCGAATCACGTCGATGACCCGGGCATGGTCGTTGACCCAGCTGTCGGTGGACAGGGACAGGTCCGCCAGCAGCAGGCAGGCCAGGTCGCGCGCGCCGCTTCTCAGATCCCGGTAAAGACGGTCTGCCGCAACCGCCTGGCCGGCGGCGCGCTCGCTACAAAACCGCAGGTAGGCATCCAGGTCGATCTCGGCGCCTTCCTGCTGTTCACCGAGCCAGACACGCGCCGGCGCCAGCTGCTGGAAACGGGCGCGCAGTTTGTTCGCCGTTCGCCGCAGCCGCTGCGGCAGTTCGCAGGGCGCGGCGTCAACGGCGATCAGCGGCTGCACACGGCAATGCTCCGGCTGCAGGCGCCGGGTCCTGTAGTCCCATTCCGGCAGCCGGATACCGGGTCCGACCGGCTGCTCATCACAACTCTCCGAGGGCAGGTCCAGGTCGAAGCGCAGGCGCGAGGCAACCGACTTGCCCTCGCGGGTGACGCTGAAGGTATCGATGGACTCGGCCGCCTCCGCGGCCTGGTCGAGGTCCTCGTTCTCTTCAGCCCCGCGATCCACGTTTGCGAATTCGCCCCAGGTGAAGATGTTCTCCATGCGAATCGTGACCAGGCCGCGGTCGGATTCCGGCATAGCGACGCGTTCTGCCTGGCGGCGGCGCTGGTCTTCCAGTGTCTTGCGCTTCGCCTCCGCTGACTCAGCATCGCCGCTGTCCGCCGTAGCGGCATCGGAACCCGCCGCGGGCACAGGCGGTTCGGGATGCAGCCACAACAGCACCGGCTGCGGCGCGCGCCGGGCAGCGGGCAAGCTGTCACGGCTGCCCGGCACCTGCAAGGCGGTCCGAATCGCTGCTTCCTGCTGCGCCTCTGCAGGTGGCAGTCCTGCGGGCGCCGGCCGCTGTGCCAGGTGGGCGGCAACCAGGCGCCGGTAGCGCGCCTGCATTCCCGGGTATCGCTGCAGCACCTGCAGGGTCTGCTGCTGGCTCCGGGCAAACCAGTCAGCCGCTGCAGCTGGCCCTGACTGCGAGGCCAGCGCCGCCAGCCACAGGTAAAGATCGCGGTTCAGGGCAGAATCCTGGAACCAGTCGATGACGGACGGCAGCCGCAGGGCGAGATCGTCCCGCCAGGACAGCTCCACCTTGCGTTGACTGCCGGCGATGCGCTGCAGCCAGCTGCGCCGCGCACCATGCTCGGTTGCATTGGCCGCCTCCACCCGCAACCCGCCGTCGCCGCCGAGTGCGCGGAACAGTACGCCCGCGGTACGGCTGACATCCGCCAGCTGTACCGCGGCGGCCGGATAACGCCGGCTGGCCGCGCGGGTAATCAGCCGGTCCCAGAGCTGTCCAACATGCTCCTCCATCAGCCCGACCTGGCGGGTTCACCCGCCGGGGCCGATGAACCGCGTTCGCCCGTCACCGGCAATGCCCGCTCACCTTCGACCCAGTGCAGCAAACCGCCGCCGGGCTTGCCCTGCTGCACCTGGTCGCAGGCGGAAATGCACTGCGCACACTCGGTACAGGTGAACATCCTGCGCTTGATGGTGCGCGGCTTGAGGCGCATGGGACAGGCATGGTCACAGGCGTTGTTGCAGGACTGGCAGGCAGAAGCGCGGCGCTTGTCGAAACCCACCACCATGGCGCGCGGATTGGCCATCCACGCCAGGCTCTGGAACAGACCCACTGCGCAGCCAAAGCGGCAGAACAGGTGCCGTGCAAACAGGAAATCAATGCACAGCAGCAGACTGGCAATCCCGATAAAACGCAGCTGGTTCGGTGTCAGGCTGGCGTTCACCAGGTTATGGTAGATCTCTGCCGGGGGCAGCAGGTAGGTCAGCAACACGACCGCCCACAACAGGGCAAAACCGGCTGCGGCCAGCACGGTCACGAGCCAGTAGCGCGGGTTGCGCGGCAGGAGGCTGCCATCCGGCTGGCGCGCGGGCAGCGGTTCGGCTTCCCATAAACTTGGCTTGCCGCTGGCCCGGCGCATGAAATTGTTGATGCGCTCGACGACGGAAAAATGCGGGCACAGCCAGCCACAGTAGAGGCGGCCGTAGCGCCATGCCGTCCAGAGCAGCGTGCCGCCGATCAGCAGCAAGGGCAAAAAGCCGCGCAGCACCACGTTCAGGGCTGCCTGCGCCGGCCCGATCTCACCGTTGATAAAGGCGTCCAGGCCCAGTGTCCAGGGCATGCCAAACAGGATGAAGTGGTTCTGCGTCAGGTCGAAGCGGAAGATATCCAGCGGCGGCGCCAGCACGAACAGCAGGAAAAACCCGGCCTGAAACCCGCCACGGAGGTGCTGCAAGCGTTTACCCCGGAAGCGCATCTCAAACGGGCCGTCCCACCACGGGATATCGATAGCATTGCCCTGCCATGGCTTTTGCCAGGCCCATCACGCCAAGCAGCACCAGGGTAGCGTGGCAGGTCGTGAAATAGATGATGACCACCATCCAGGTGTTGGGGCTGCGG
>JASFOC010000392.1:0-3487 GCA_050116715.1 Gammaproteobacteria bacterium | reverse complement strand
ACCGTTTTCGGTCGAATTATCAGTTAGTTATACGCAGCCTGCCGATCGCAGCAAACACAGGAAATTCCCGCAAGGCGCGCGCGGCACTGCCACGAAGCAGCCCGGGATTATAAGGAGGCTCTATGGGGAGGGTCAATCAAATCCGGAAAAATAGCGGAAAATTTACTCGGGCGGCTGATTTCCGGAACCGGGCGTTACCACCTTGGTTCTTTCTTCCTTTTCCAGGTAGGGAACCCCGATAAACTTTTTCACGGTAACCTTGACGCCATCCTCTCTGTAAAAACTGTGCGTCGTGCAGCCTGTGGCTGCCAGCAGGCTCAGTAACAGCAGCTGTGACAGAACGTTTCCACGGCCCGGGCGATGCATCATGCGTGCTTGCCTACTTGATGTGCTCAAGGATGCCATCGAGTTCATCGAGACTGTTGTAGCTGATCTCCAGCTTGCCCCTGCCGCCCCGCCCCGGGCGCAGCCTGACGCTGGCGCCCAGCTTGTCCGCCAGGCTGGATTCGAGCTGCTGGATGTTGGGATCCTTTTTTGCCGCCACCGGTTTGGCGACGTCCGGGTGCTGCAGCGACTTCACCAGTCCTTCGGTTGCCCGCACCGTGAGCCCCCTGGCGACGACCTGACGTGCCGCCTCGACCTGACGCCTGCCATTCAGTGCCAGCAGGGCACGCGCATGCCCCATTTCCAGTTCACCGCGCTCGACCATTTCCTTCACGGTCTCCTCAAGGTCCAGCAGGCGCAGCAGGTTCGATACCGCAGCGCGCGAACGGCCGACGGCGTGAGCAGCCTCCTCGTGCGTGACATCGAACTCGTCCACCAGGCGCTTCAGGGCGCGCGCCTCCTCGATGGGGTTGAGATTCTCACGCTGGATATTCTCGATCAGGGCGATAGCGATCGCACCGCGGTCATCCACCTCGCGCACCACCGCCGGGATATCGTGCAAGCCAGCCAGCTGTGCGGCACGCCAGCGCCGCTCGCCGGCTATGATCTCGTAGCGCCCTGCCCCGACGTGGCGCACCACGATGGGCTGCACCACCCCCTGTTCGCTGATCGAATCCGCCAGGTCCTGCAGGGACTCCTGATGCATGTCCATGCGCGGCTGATACTTGCCGCGCTGAATGATGTCGACCGGCAGGTTACGCAGGATGTTATCGGCAACTTCGGGTTCCGCCGCGGCCGCCTCACCGGGAACAGCCCGGAGTTCCGGCGCCTGCACGGATGCCGCATCCTCCGCTGCCGGCCTTGCCGCCTGTCCCAGCAATGCATCCAGTCCCCTTCCCAAGCCGCGTTTTTTCACTGCCATTGTGTTAACCGTATTGAATGATCAGTTATCCGGCGTTCAAGTGCCGGACTGTGCCTGGCCTGCGTGCTCTGCCTCGCGGGCTTCTGCTGTGTGTGCCGGTGGCGGCGCATGGCGGCGCAGGTATTCACCGGCCAGCGCAAGGTAGGCGGTGGCACCCCGCGAGCCCTTGTCGTAGCGCAATACCGGCAAGCCGTGGCTGGGTGCCTCGGCAAGGCGCACGTTGCGGGGGATGATGGTACGGTAGACCCTGTCGCCGAAGTGTTGCTGCAACTGTGCGGACACATCGTTGGAGAGGTTGTTGCGGGCGTCGTACATGGTGCGCAGCAGGCCCTCGATTTCCAGTTCGGGATTGATGCTGACACGCACCTGCTCGATGGTTTCCAGCAGCGCAGACAGGCCTTCCAGCGCGTAATACTCGCACTGGATCGGGATCAGCACCCCGTGTGCGGCCGCCAGTGCATTGACTGTCAGCATGCTCAGCGAGGGGGGACAGTCAATCAGGACAAGGTCATACTCGTGCTGCACGTAGGCAAGCGCAGCACGCAGACGCCGCTCCCTGTCGGCTTTTTCCAGCAACTCGACCTCGGCGGCCGTCAGGTCACTGTTGCCGGGCAGCAGATCATAGCCGGCCTCCGGCGCGTACATGATCACCTCGCGAATATCGGCATGCCCGAGCAGCACGTCATAACCGGTGCGCACGATTTCGTGCTTGTTGCAGCCACTGCCCATCGTGGCGTTGCCCTGCGCATCAAGGTCCACCAGCAATACACGGCGGCCGGTTTCCGACAGCGACGCTGCGAAGTTGACGCTCGTCGTGGTCTTGCCGACGCCGCCCTTCTGATTCGTGACTGCAATTATTTTTCCCATCTGAACTTCCTGTCGGACTAGCGCTGCTCGCCCACATGCATACTGACGAGGTGACGCTCTGCATCGAGTCCCGGGACTTTCAGCGCGATCACATCATCAATGATTGACTTGTCGGTCATGCACTCGATTTCGGTCATCGGGTAGACGCCCTTCATCGCCAGCAGGCGGCCACCGGGCCTGCACAGGTGCGATGCATGGCTATAGAAATCAGGCAAGTCGGAAAATGCCCTGCAGATGATGGTGTCAAACAACTCGTCAGGCCGGTAGTCCTCGACCCGTGCATCCGCCAGGGCCACATTGTCGAGCCCCAGTATACCCAGCGTCTGCTGCACGAAACGCAGTTTCTTGCTGCTGCTGTCGAGCAGCACGAACTGTCTTTCGGGACAGGCAATGGCCAGCGGGATACCCGGCAGGCCCGCGCCGGTGCCGATATCCAGCACCCGGTTTCCCTGCAGATGCGGCAACACCGAGAGAGAATCCAGTATATGGCGCGTCACGATATCCGTGGGTTTGCGCACCGAGGTCAGGTTATAGACCCGGTTCCAGTTCATCAGCTCGGTGACATATTCCATCAGCAGGTCATCACCACCATCGAGCAATTCTTCCAGCTCCAGATCCAGAAGACCATCCTCGAGCAGCACGCGCGGGTCGACGAAGCCGGTATTGCGCCCCTTGCGATTACGGTTATAAAGTCCGGTATGCATGGCCTCTCATTGTATGTCGAACGCGTCAGGCGCGTTTACGTGCCAACTGCTGTTTTTTTATGTGTATCAGCAGCAGCGAAACCGCGGCAGGTGTAATCCCCGGTATGCGTGCGGCCTGGCCGATGGTCTCAGGTCGAACCGCCTGCAGCTTTTCACATGCTTCATTGGAAAGCCCCCGGACCGCATTGTAATCGAAATCCACCGCCAGTGTCTGATCATGATGACGATCGCGGCGAACTATCTCTGCCTGCTGGCGTTCGACATAGCCGGCATAGCGCGCCTGGATCTCCACCTGCTCCGCAACACTGCTGTCCGCAACACCAGGCCCCAGGCCCTCGACAGCAGTCAGTGTACGGTAACTGATCTCCGGGCGGCACAGCAATTCCGCGGCAAACTGCTCGCGCGCCAGCGGCTTCGGCAGGCTGGCTGACAACGCCCTGCCCTGCGCAGACTCCGGCCGAACCAGCAAACCGCGCAGCCGCTGCTGTTCCCGCTCGATCGCGTCGCGACGTTGCGTGAACACCTGCCAGCGCCGCGCATCGATCAGCCCCAGCTCAAACCCGGTCGGCGTCAGGCGCAGGTCGGCATTATCCTGACGCAGCAGCAAGCG